>CAZXTH010000060.1:0-2185 GCA_964643585.1 uncultured Pseudoalteromonadaceae bacterium | reverse complement strand
AACTGACTGCTACCTGCAGCAGCTTCCGGCAGTTCAATAGCCAGAGATGCTGCCAGACTGCGCAATCCTTCCAGCAGATTAAAATTGGTTACCGGGTTATTACCGGTTGCCATCAGTACAATCATGGTTTCACCCGTGGCACGGCCAAAACCAATCATCACAGCAGAAAACATTCCCGGTGCAGCCAGTGGCAGTACGGTGCGGTTTAAAGCCTGCCAAGGTGTAGCCCCCAGCGCCAGAGCTCCCTGATACAAATGACGCGGCACGTTAAATACCGCGTCTTCCGCAATGGCAAAAATCACCGGAATAACCGCAACGCCCAGTGCAATGCCAACAACCAAAGCATTACGCTGGTCATAAGGCACGCCATTATCGCTTAGCCAGTAACGCAAGTTGTCACCGAATAACCATAACTCTAATGGCGCCATCAGTTGCACTGTTCCCCACACTGAACAGGCCAGCACCGGAAGCAATACCAGAATTTCATACCCTTGTGGCGGCTTTGACCAGCCGGGTAAAAGCTGCCAGATACGTGCAATAAGCAGCACAGTCAATGGCAATACCAGTACCAGAGCAAACACCGACAGCAAATGTTGTTCAACAAAAGGGGCCAGCCATAAGCCTGCAATCAGCCCCAGAATAACCGTAGGTAAAGATTCCAGCATTTCCAGCGCAGGTTTTACCCGTCTGCGTAATCCCGGAGCCATAAAGTGCGCTGTATAAATAGCCGCCATTAACGCCAGAGGCACAGCAAATAGTAACGCAAAGAAAGCGGCTTTCATCGTTCCGGCCAGCAGTGGCACCAGCGATAATTTAGGCTCATATTCATCTGAACCACCGGCACTTTGCCAGACATGCTCTGGCTGTTGCCAGCCTTCATACCAGACCGGCATCCACAAACTGCGCCATGATACTTCCGGATGCAGATTACGCAGTTTGAATACGTGTGATTGCCCGGACGGCTCCAGCAGCATCAACTGCTGGTTATTAAAGTTAAGCAGCGGCCACCCGGCATCAGCATTCATTTGCTGTTGCAATAACCGGTTTTCTGCTGTGGAGTGGTACAAAGCCAGCAATCCGTTATCATCAAGTGCTAAAAAGCCTCTGCGCTGATATTCCGGCAGCACATGCCGGATTGCTGTATCAGAGTGTTTAAACTGCCGCAGCATCACTAATTGCAATATACCCTGTGGATCGGCAGCAAAAGCCCATTGGCTGATCATTCCGGCAGAATCCCCCACCAGCAGAGATTGCCCGCCGGCCAGCCAGTTTATCGCCGTAACATACTGATCATGGCTAAGCAACAACCGCTGTTGCATCAGTTCAGCACCGGTTGCCGTCAGTTGAAAATGCAATACCCGCCCTTGTGCAGAGACGACCAGTACGTGTCGTAACTGTCGGTCAGCCAGCAGATAAGCAACCTCAAAATCCTGCTCAGAGATAGCAATCGATAACCACTCATCAGTCCCCGGTTTCAACAGCTGCAGCAAACCTGGCTGATAGCGCAACAAGGCAGGCCCCTGCTCTGTTTCCTGAATAGCAATTTGCCGTGCTACTGCAGCACGATCGTCATCATAAAACTGCCATTGCGGCAAACCATCAGGCAGCCAGTCAAGTAACAATAAGCGGCCATCACTTAATCCGAACAGCCAGCGCCCTCTGACAGAGTGTGTAAGAGCAACAATTTCTGTGCCTTCAGCCAGCGGCATGGGCTCCCGTCGCAATAATTCACCATTATGCAGCGCATAGAACTGCAGCTGATATTGCCGGTTAAGTGTCACCAGAGTCTGGTTATCATTATGCAGCGCTGCGGACAACAACGGTGATGGTGTACTAAGCTGGTAGTGTTGCTGGGGTAATATCTCTGCGCGGTAAAGTAGCGGAATAATCTGGGAAAACAGATAAATAAAAATAGCGGCAAGAGACAGCATCACACTGATACCGGCAAACCCGATACTGTAACGTGATAACCGGTCAAACCAGCGGCGGCGCCGGCTGATCCGTGTCAACATGCCCTCAGCCACCAAATACCTCTTCGCTTGTTGCCAATTGATATCTTTGCAGTGTCACCGCATTAAACACCATCATATTAAATTCCCAGTTCCTGCCGCAGCTGTAAAACATCGGCAACAGGTAAAGGCTGATAGCCACTAAGATAGATAAGTTGCCGCCCTTGTTCAGATAA
>CAZXTH010000059.1:0-12401 GCA_964643585.1 uncultured Pseudoalteromonadaceae bacterium | reverse complement strand
AGTAATGATATCAATATTTTCGTAACGGGCTTTGGTGCCTTTAAAAGAAATTACCGGGCGTACGTTAGAATACAGGTTGAATTTCTTGCGGAGTGTTACGTTAATAGAAGTAAAGCCTTCACCAACCGGAGTTGTCAGAGGTCCTTTCAGGGTGATTTTATTACGGGCAATCGCATCCAGTGTTGCCTGTGGCAGTAATTCGCCGGTTTTCTCCAGTGCTGTCAGGCCGGCATCAACATATTCGTAAGTGAAGTTACACCCAACCTTGTCTAAAACCTGAATGGCTGCTTCAACAATACTTGGGCCAATGCCATCGCCTTTGATGACGGTAATAGTCTGGGTACTCATCTGGATCCTTAGTTTGTTCTGGTAAATAAAGAGGGGAGGCGCTGTGCCTGAAACGGGGCAAAATATAGCATTTTTGAGGTCTTAAAACCAGTTTGAAGGTTTCTTACGGTAGAAATTGCACTTATATAGAATATAAGTGCTGTGAATAGTCTATAAAGCAAAATAATGTCGTAATAAAACTACATTTCTGGGGCAGTAGGGCAATATGCATGTGTTTCTACCAGTATCTGATAAAGCCAGCTGGCAGGGGATGTAGATGTGTAGCCCAGAGCCTGTAACTGTCTGCTGAGTTCAGGTCCTGTAAGCCCAACGGCAAATAAACTCTGACAGGCACTGTACCAGGCGCAGTGAATGATTACTGCTATTTGGGAATCCAGCGGATAGCGGGTATTGGCCTGACGGAAAAGTGTTACTGCGTGGGCCCAGTCTGGGTAACCATGATATAGCAACAGAGCTTTTGCTTGTTCTGGATAGGCTGTCGATTGCCACAACTGATGAATACAATGCCTGGCAATTTGCAGCTGGCCAGCTGCGGATACTGAGGCACTGCTGCTTAATGCAGTATTGAGCCATAAAGGGCTTGCCAGGCACCAGGCAATGACTTTAAGCCCGGCAGGGGCTGATTCAGTCTTGTCAGAAAATGATGATTGCGAATGTAGTTGCAACAAAGCCTGATGCAGGCAGTTTATCAGCTGGATTAGCCAGGTATTATGGGGCTGGGCCAGTTGCTGACACGCCTGAAACAGGCGAGCTTCAGCAATGATTACTGGTAAAGCGTCTTGACCGATCAAACTGACTGCGTGTTTTATTCCGTTGACAGTCTGTTGCTGCCGGTTGAGCTTTCTCGCGTATCCTGTGATAACAGTACTCAGTTCTGGGTGTTCCTGCAGGTACTGTAATTGCTCTGGCAATGTGTGAGGCAAAGGTGTTTTATTGCGGATAATGCTGACTAGTGGGTTTTGCTGATTAAGCTGTGGTAACAGGTCGTCAGGCAGCTTGCGCAGCAGGGATTCAGGTAAAGCTGGCTGCGGCGGTTGTAGCTGCAATGTAGTTAGTTCCAGCCATTCGGCTGTTTCGCTGATAGTCTGATGATTATAACGATAAGCCTGACACTGATTACCTGTAACAAGGCCGGTCAGAAAAAATGCTTGCTGTTGTGCATCGGTTGCTGTTCTGGCTGTCAGGTATAGTGCTCTGCCATAGTTGCCTAACTGATGTAGCAGCGATAGTTCTGTTTCATCTGTTGTATGGTGGATAAAAGTGGAAAGGCATTGTTCCATTGTAATTGGCGGCTGATGCTCCGGATGTATTTTTGCTGCCACCTTCATGGATAACTGCAGATACCGGCTGATAAGAGCCATCTTCCACGGTCTGTTTACTGTAGTGGGCTGGCAGCCTTTGAGTAACAGAATGACAGGAGCTGACTGCGGAATCGGCTGTAATTCTGCCTGAATATCCGACAGCTTTAAGGCTTCTGCTGGTAAATTATGGCGTAAGCGGTACAACCCAATATAAAGTGCGCTGCAAAGCAAAGCCTGACTCTGTTGCGGTTGCCAGTTTTTATGCCGCTGCCAGATCAGCAACAGACTTAGCTGCTTAATCAACCGGTTGATACTGTTGTTTTCAACAAAGGATGCCAGAGCAAAGCTGGCAGGTAATAATGCTGGCCACAGTACAGCCATAGCCGTAAGTTGTTTGGCAAGCTGCTGGCATGAACTGAATACATGCTGCGTATTTTCTGCATACTGAGTACTTAATATAAGCAGGTTCTGCCCAAACTGGGGCCAGAACAACTCAGAAGATGCTGGCAACTCCGAGAGCCTGATATTGTTCAATGGCTTTGTCACCTATCGCTTGCAGTTGTCGGTTTTTGAATAACAATGCGGTACATTCGTCAGCGGTGGTAATACCATCAGCAACTTTACGGTGTGTCCGGTAATACAACAGCTGATAAACAGCATCTTCTTTACGTGTAGCTGCCGTAATATCCGGAACTCCCAGGCGGCTGGTAATTTCGTCCTGAGTCAACTGGCGGCTGATATCCAGTTTGTGGATGATTTTAGCATTAAAGGCTTCACGATCCTGCCAGGTCATTTGCTCTGAGTCATCTTTATAGAAAAACATGACAGCCAGTAACAGCAGAACATAACTCAGTATACCCACAATGATAAGTGCCAGAATTTTCAGTTTCATAAGGTTTTCATCAGGAGCTGCTCAGTCTTATTGTCTGTAAGTTTATACCCAGTTGTAAATCTGTACGCAGGCTGAGTATCTGCATAAAGCATTTTATGTCGTCTTTATGCTGTAAGATTTTCTCTCGCAATTTTTTGTGGCAGTCAGGGTGTTCAAGTGCTTCGGTCAGGGTATCGCCCAGGGCCATCAGCTCATGTGCCGTTTTAGGGCCAATACCGCTTACCCCGGGAACATTATTGGTGCTGTCTCCAACCAGGCTCCAGAACCGTACCAGCTGTTCCGGAGGTACACCAAATTTTTGCTGTACTTTTTCCTGAGTCTGATATTCACGGGTGAACGGATCATAAATCCGGATCCCCTGGAGCAATAGTGGCAGATAGCCTTTGTCTGTAGAGACAATTGTGACCTGTTGCTGATGCTGGATCATTTTGGTGGCTAAGGTAGCAATAACGTCGTCTGCTTCATATTCCGGTTGTTGCCAGCAGGATAACCCATGTTGTTTAACCGCATCCTCTAACTGCGGTAATGCACTTGCCAGAATATCAGGCATAGGTTTGCGGTTAGCTTTATAACCTTCATATAACTGCCGGCGCCACTGGCTGTCCCGGCCGTCAAACACCAGCAAACCATGTGTTGGCTGTAATTCCTGTTTCAGGCGATCAATCGCTTGTAGCAGCATTTGCCTGGTATTAGTGATGATCTGTAACCGGGTTCCGTCTGCGACATCTGATGCCAGCGGCAGGTAAGGCCGCTCTTGTACTGCATACAACCGCCGGATCAGATTAAGGGCGTCTATCAGAACCAGATGTGCCATCTCAGGTAATTATCCTGTAGCAGGGTTCGTATTTTGAACCTGGCAGCTTCATTCGTCCCTGATCAACAAAAGCCTGTAGCAGAGTGTCCATCATTTTCATCAGCTCCGGTTCGCCTGACAGCTGAAACGGCCCGTGTTGGCGGATGGCTCTTATCCCTTCGTCTTTGACGTTACCGGCAACAATTCCGGAAAATGCGCGTCGCAGGTTTGCTGCCAGTGATGCTTTATCCTGATCCCGGTGTAAATCCAGTGAGGCCATATTTTCATGCGTAGGTGCAAACGGACGCTGGAAGTCGGCATCAATTTTCAGTGTCCAGTTAAAGTGGTAGGCATCGCCTACTGCTTTACGGTATTCGCGAACTTTAGCACAGCCTTGTTTCAGCTTCTGGGCTACTGCAGCCGGGTCATCGATAATAATATCAAACAGCTTCAGTGCTTCAGCACCCAGAGTACTTTCAACAAAACGGGCAATTTCTTCAAAATAAGCCGCACTTTGTTTTGGTCCGGTCAGGATAACCGGCAGGGTTTGTTGCCGGTTATCCTGATGTAACATGATACCCAGCAAATATAACAGTTCTTCAGCGGTACCGGCACCGCCCGGGAATATGATAATGCCATGGGCAACCCGGACAAAGGCTTCCAGCCGTTTTTCAATATCCGGCAGAATGACCAGCTCATTCACGATCGGGTTTAGTGGTTCTGCTGCGATAATGCTTGGCTCTGTCAGCCCCAGATAGCGGCCATCACGGATACGCTGTTTATTGTGGCCGATAGTTGCGCCTTTCATCGGGCCTTTCATTGCACCAGGGCCACATCCGGTACAGATATCCATACCTCGCAGCCCTAGCTGATAACCCACTTCTTTAGTGTATTTGTATTCCACTTCATTTATGGAATGACCGCCCCAGCAAACGATCATATTAGGTGTGCAACTGGCATCAACAACCCTGGCATTTCGCAGAATATCGAATACAGTATGTGTCAGGTGGCTGCTATTGCTCAGATCCAGAGGATTAGCTTGGGCGCTCAGCCGGGCGTGGTAAAACAGAATATCGCGTAATACGGCAAACAGGTGTTCGTGAATACCTTTTATAATCTGGCCGTCAACAAAAGCACTGGCCGGCGGATTAAATAACTCGATTTTAATGCCGCGTTCACGGCTGATCAGGTTAACTTCAAAATCGTGGTATTGATCATAAATTTCGGCTGAGCTGTCGGTATGACTGCCAACATTAAGAACGGCAAGGCAGCAATTGCGGAACAGTTTGAATGCTTCATTCTGGGTATGGTGTTTAAGACGGTCGACTTCCAGTTGTGATAAAAGGTCCATAGACCCAAGTGGGTTTAACTGCACGTGCATCTGCACTCTCCAGATAACTGACTATTTGAATTACAGATAACAGACTGCTTTATGGCTTGAAAATGATAGTATCACGTCCTGCTCGTTTGGCTTCATATAATGCTTCATCAGCCCGGTCAAATGCACTGCGGCCGTTATCATCATTTTTCAGCTCGGTTGCACCAAATGACAAGGTAACCGGTACACTCTGATCTCTGAATTTAAATGTAATATTATTAATTTTACTCCTGAGGTTAGTCAGGGGCGTTTTCAGTTCTTCGAGTGTGGTTTCAGGAAACAGCATAATAAATTCTTCACCACCATAGCGGGCTATAAAATCTGTTTCTCTCAGACCACTGTTCAGTGCTTTGGCGATAGCTTTCAGGGTTTTATCACCGGCACTGTGACCATAACTGTCATTTACCCGTTTAAAATGGTCAACGTCTGCGAGTACCACACACAAAGGTTTACGGTAACGCTGCCAGCGCGATATTTCAAGCTGATAACGTTCATCGAATGCTGCCCGGTTAGGAATTTCGGTGAGGGCGTCCTGCAAACTGCGCATTCGCTGTTCGGCTATCCTGCTCTGAAACAGTGATGCTTCCTGTTCCAGCAAATTCAGCCTTTGTTCCATATTGTTCAGGCTATGCAATAACTGAGAACGCTGCAATTGCTCCAGTTGCTCTTTTTCCTGTAACGAATCGGTAATGGCTTGTAATTTTGTGCTGACCAGCTGTTTTAGCTGCTCCAGTGAGGAGGCATGCTCTGTACCTGAACTCAGATTGCTCAGATGCTGCACTATTTTCAGCTGCAGAGCTCCTGCGTTGTTTTGCTGCTCCTGGTGATGCTGAATAGAATTTAACAGAGCGTGCTGTACATCTGAAAGTGCTTGATTAAGGTTCAGCAGGAAATGCTCTGCTGAACGACGCTCAGTACCGATATTGTTTATTATGGTGCTGATTGTCTGCAGGCATGCTGTTAATAGTGACTCGGCTGATTCATCCTGCTGTAGCATTGCTTTGATAAGTTCAATATCTGCTGTAGCAAAGCCCGTATCAATCAGTTGGTCGAGTAACGCTGTCAGTTCGTGGTTAATTCGCCGGAACAGGTGGTTGTGCATCTGTTCCGTTTCATCAGATTCTGTTGCGGTGGTCTCCTGCCAGCCTTGCTGATATAACGAGATTAGCCGGGTCAGATAAGACAGATAGCCATGTGCACTGGCGGGTAGTTGTTCAATATCCTGTAACAGCTGGCGTAAGTCGCGCCTTAACTGATCTGATAATCCTTTATGTTTTTGTAATTGTTTGCCTTTTTCACTGAGCTCATGCTGGAAGTATTTACTTTCCTGCAGTTGGCGGCTTTCCAGGTTCCGCAGACTTTCTGAGGTTTGTTCAATAAAAGGAACTAACTTTTCCAGATCTGTACCTTTAGATAATTCCTGCCGCAGTCTTGCCAGCCGGTTATCCAGATCCAAATCTATTCCTTTACAGGCCAGAGATAAACGGGAGACAAACTGCGCCAGCATTTTAAACTGGTGTTCGTAAGTATCTTCCAGTAATTTCCGGGCTTTGATTGCTGCTGCCAGTTGTTGCTGAAGATTATCTTGCAAAGTATCACCTGACATATAAAAAAGCTGTTTTATTGAATTGCTTATTATATTAGCAGTGAATAGGGAGATACCAGCTGCAAAATTGATCGATAGCAGAGAATCTGCATGTTTTTTTGCAAGAAATGAGAGGGGCTTTCCGGAATAAAAAAACAGCGAGTGTAAACTCGCTGTGGATAGGGACTATGTTTTTATTTAGTTCTGGTTACCGGTACAGATAATAAGGTAACCATGACTGTTCTTCAGCAGAGGTAAGATATTGCATATCTGACGTTCCATCATCACAGTTAGCGCTGGCAGGTTGTTAGGGGTTGTTTATCTTTGGGGATGATTTTTGCAGCGATTTGTCTGGTATTTATACAAGGCAGAGCCTGTGCTGTGTAGTTATTCTACATAAGCAGGCGATAACGCCGTAGAAATGCCAGACAAATGCTGCCCTGCGGGTTCTTTTGAAAGCGTTTTATGCAGCGTTGCTCGTCATTCACTTAGAATAACTAAGCTACATTCCTCGCGCCTTGCCTAAAACGCTTTCAAACTGAACAAAATTCCATCACCAAAGATAAACAACCCCTAGTTCCAGCTGCGCTATTAGAACAGAAAATATCCTGTTTTGAAAGTGATGATGTAATGTTTTATATATTGTTTCAGTTTTATCCTTACTGCCGGGTTAGTCTGAATAGTGGCACTTCACAGGGTTCACTGCTACGAAACGGATTGATATCAAGGCCGCCACGACGGGTGTACCGGGCATAAACCACTAAAAACTCGGGCTGGCAATATTGCTGTATGTCTGAGTAAATCCGCTCTACGCATTGCTCATGAAACTCATTGTGGTTACGGAAACTGATCAGATAACGCAGCAGGTTTTCATGGTTGATTGCTGGTCCCCGATAGTGAATATAAACACTGGCCCAGTCTGGTTGCGAAGTGATAAGGCAGTTTGATTTTAGTAAGTGCGAGTGTAATTTTTCTTCTTTTATTTCATTTTTATTTGGGGCTTTCAGCAAATCAGCCGAATAGCTGTATTGATCGATATCGATATCCAGCTCATCAATGCAGTAACCCGGAAGCCAGGTGGGCTGAAATGCCTGTAACTCATTAACATTATGCAGATTGACGGTAACAGCCATACCAGCACAAGCTGACAGATCCTGCTTCAGATGCTGGTATACCTGGGCTAAATCAGCAAAACGTGTTTGGTTAAAGCTGTTCAGATAAAGCTTAAAAGACTTCGACTCTATCAGGTTGGGTGACTGGCAAGGAACAACAAAGGTTGCCAAAGCAACCACAGGTTTGCCTCTGGCATTTAGCCATGACAGTTCGTAACCATGCCAGATATCTTTACCGGTAAAAGGTAATTCTGTTGCATTGAGGTTGAGGCTGCCACGCCCCAGTGAGCGGGGAACTGCCTGTAACAGTTCAGGGGAATAGGTATCAATATATTCAGTAGCCTGGCCCAGCTTCAGACCGGCCAGTAATGCAGTATCGTGCTTTGTCATCTCTGTCAGGTTCCGGTTACAATAGCGCGATCTTAGCATATTTATGGTGGATGAGCGCTTGGCGTTAGCGGATATTTACACAGCTTTTATTGAACAGGCTGTTGCCTGGAACCGGCAACAGCAATTACCGATGCAAACCTGGTCAGATCCTGCCAGCCCATCACCTTGTCAGGTGAAGGTGATGGATGATGAACAGGTTATCTGGCAACCGGTGCTGCAACAACCTGTTGCTGATTTCTCGAATGTTGAACAGGCGCTTGAATTGGTTCTGCACCCTGATATCAAACTGTTTTACGGTTTGTATTATGGTGCAGGTTTTGCGGCTGAGCATCAGCAGGGGAAACTGGCATTATTGATGGTCTGGAACGAAGCAGACCTGCGTCGGCTGCAGGAGAATATTATTGGCCACATTCTGATGAAGCGACGCCTGAAACAGCAGGAAACAATATTTTTTGCTGTAACTGATGATGAAAGTATCATGTTGTCAGTGCTAAACAGTACCGGTGAGGTTTTTATGGAACATACCGGACGAGAAGTGAAACAGAAACTGGCTGATAATCTGGCTGATTTTATCCGCAGTCTGACTCCCGCAGCTTATGATGGATTCTGACACTCCCAGGCAATATTACTCAGCAGCCGGCAATGATCACATTTAAAGTCAAATAGCTGGTGCAATGGCTCTGCAAGCCGCCATTGCTGGCCACAACCTGGGCAGACCTTATACGGTTCTGTGTCGCAACTTTTGCTACTGCCACTGTAAAGAGCATAATAAACCGGCTTACCGGTTTGTTGCTCCAGCTTGTGTGCAAGCTGCCGTCCCTGACGATTCAGCCTGCTATTAAGTTGTTGCAGGCTGTTTTCAGCCGTTTTTTGCAGCACTCGTTCTTGCTGCATCTGAATTTCGTCTAGTGCCTGATATTGCAATTGCCATCGGATTATCGGTTCATAATCGGCTTCATTCGTTGCGGATAGCTGATATAAAGGAACCGGGCTCAGGTGTTCTAAGCAGCGAACCGGGGAACAGGTGTCTGCAAAGGTGGTAAAAAGAATATAAGCTGATGGCGTTGGTTCAGGGCTGGAATACGGGGACATCAGATCCTGACCGATAAGTTTTACTGCCGGATAGCCTAAACCTGCCTCAATCAGTTGCTGTGCTGCATCTTTGGTATTTATGCTGTTATTGCCACTATGCAGAGCATCTTCAGCAGGAATGACTACCCGGCTGCAAAATACATCTGATTGCAAAACAGTCGGAAACTCACGGCCAAGTACCTGCCCGTTAAAAATAAGTGTTTCAACGTACTGCCGTATTGCCAGTTCTGCGTCATGATAACTGGTATCTGCCACTATCCTGAATTGCAATTCAGCCAGATACATATCAGTCTTTCAACCTGCTAAGCAGTATATCCAGTTTGGCTTCTATCCTGTCCAGTTGCTGTTGCAGCGACATATTTTCCGGTTGGGTCTCGGTTTTTTGTGATGGTGCCGGTATTTCCTGAAACTCAGCAGATACCGGATTCTGGCTGCGCCATTGCTGATAGGCTGCAAACAATACCGGAGCAGCAAGTTGGCCTGACAAGCGGGTTTTAAACAAAGCCAGGCTTGGTGTTTTGCCTTCTTGTTGCAGTTGAATGCCTACCTGACGCAAAAGATGTAAAGGATCGGACACTGAGATATTGCCTTAACAGACTAAATAATAGTGAAAGTTACCATTTTTTATAAAAATTAAAAAGCCAGTGTTTTTTAAGTTATTGTATTAAATGGTTATAATGGCTGGCATAGCTTTTGCTGTACCAGATAAGTGCTGTATTACATCTGCAGCCACTCTGACAATAACAAGACAGGAACCATGCCATGCGATTAAACGTTATGCCATTAAAAATTTTTACAGCAGCATTGCTGACAGTTGCTTTATCCGGATGTGTTGTTGCAATTAATGACCGCAGCTCTGAAGCTGAAGGGGACTGGAAGAAAACTCAGCGTTACAACCAGCAACAAATTAATCAGATGGCAACCGGTACGCCAATTGAAGATGTTCGCAACTTACTGGGAGCTCCGGATTTTTCAGAGTCGTTTAATAAAAATGGTGAACAAATTCAGGTACTGTTTTACCGCACACATCATGTGAAAAGTGATGGCAAAACAACAAAAGATGAGTGTACACCGCTGATTTTCAGAGATAATCGTCTGACTGGCTGGGGGGATAAAGCTTACCAGTATCTGTAATCATTCCTTGCCCAGCATATATTGCATTAACCCGCTTTACTGCTATGGTGAATAAAAAAACATCACTATAACAACGGCGGGGGAGCTATGCAGGCAGAAGACATCACTATTAATCCTGCACAACTGAAAGCTTGCCAGCTTACGGGAGAATACCTGAAGCTGGCTGCATCGGTGCTTTATCTTTCTTACCATGATGATCCATTATTTATGGATATTTTCCGAGCTGATAAGCCAGATTATGAACAGCGATTACGAGCCGCTATCCGTGAGGAGCTGAGCTTATTCTGGGATGCAAGGCAGCCTTTTATCGGTGTGTTTCATGAGCAGCAATTATTGGGTGTTGCCTGTGTAGTTGCACCTGATTCTGGTCTTGGTGCCAGCAGGCTATGGCATTGGCGGCTGAAAATGTTGCTTACCGCTGGTTATGTATCTACCCGGCAAATGCTGGATAAAGAACAACGAATTCATGATGCTATGCCTGCTGAGCGTTATCATATGCTGGCTTTTATTGCGGTAGCTCCAAGATATCAGCATCTGGGGTTAGGGCACTATTTGCTTCATGCGGTTGATTCTGTGGTTGAACAGGACAAAAGTTCTGCTGGTATCGGGGTATTTGTCACAATAGAGAAAAACCGGCAGTTTTTCAGCAGTGAGCGGTATTTACCTGCTGCTGAACTGGTATTTGGCAAGATTAGCGGTACAGTGATGTTCAGGAACAAAATTCAACCATTAAACGTCAACACGCTCTAATCACAGGAGGAATATATGCAGCAATTTAAGTCTTTTGCTGAGTTTTATCCTTACTATCTGGCTGAGCACCGTCATCCGGTATGCCGGGCATTACATTATATTGGCAGTAGTCTGGTGATTATACTGCTGCTTTATAGTTTTATCAGTGGTAAATGGGCGTTATTGTGGCTATTACCTGTTATTGGTTATGGCTTTGCATGGTTTGGTCATTTCTTTTTTGAACACAATAAACCGGCTACCTTTAAGTATCCTGTTTATAGTCTGGCTGCTGACTGGGTCATGCTGAAAGATTTTCTGACAGGGCAGCTGGGGACCAAGTTACCAGGTGAAAGCACACCAAATGAAAGCAAACTGGATAAAGAATTGTAACGGCTATATACGATATACCGGCAGATTAAACGCTGCCAGTCTCATTCCGCAAAGCATAAGTTCCGCCTGATAGCGGCTATCGCCATCACCACTGAAATCTACCTGATATTGTGTCAGAAAACGCCAGCGGCCTTGAATTTTAGTGAAGCGGTGGCCACTTCTGCCACATTCCAGAAATTGTAGTTGCTGCTGCTGGCACAGAGATTTTGCCAAGGCAAGTGCCCGTTCATCCTGTTTACGTTGCAGCCAGAAAAAATAGCAAATGACAAGTACGAGTAAGATAAGACTGATGCTGCCCATGCAGTAACTCCTGTTTTTTTCGTGATAATGATGTTGTTCCGCTGGTTTTACAAGGGGGCTATACGGTTGTTAAAATACAGAATGTCATTGAGGAGATACCATGGCGCAGGTTATTTACCAGATTCTGAACGATATCGAAGCACAGTTAAAACAGCTGGAGTTGTGGAGCCCGTTGCCTCCTGATACTTCAGCTATGGCCAGTACTTTGCCTTTTTGTTATGACACTATGCCACTGGAGCAATGGATTCAGTATTTATTAATGCCCCGGTTACGGGCGATGCTGGATGCAGGTGTGCCTTTACCAACCAAAGTCAGTATTCTGCCTGTAGCTGAAGAATCATTCAAAACACTTGGTGTTGCAGCTTATCCGCTGTTACAGCTGATATCGCAACTGGATAAAACACTGACAGGCGAGCAATGACCGAGTCAGAGGAAATGCTTCGCATTCTTTATCAGGATCAATGGCTTGTTGCGGTGGATAAACCGGCGGGAATGCTGGTACATCGCTCATTTCTGGATAAACATGAAACCCGTTTTGTGATGCAGACATTACGTGATCAATTGGGGCAGCATGTTTATCCGGTGCATCGCCTTGACAGGCCAACTTCCGGAATATTGCTATTTGCATTATCGTCTGAGGTTGCCAGAATGCTGAGCGAACAGAATATGCAACTGCATTGGCAGAAAGGTTATCTGGCTGTGGTAAGAGGATGGTTGCAACAGGCAGATACGCTGAATTATCCGCTGGCAGAAGAACTGGATAAAATTGCGGATAAGTACGCCCGTACTGATAAAGCACCACAGGAAGCAGTAACACGCTATAAACCATTGCACCATATTGAGCTGCCATTTGCAGTTGGTCGCTACAGTTCCAGCCGTTACACATTAGTGGCATTGCAGCCGCTAACCGGCAGAAAGCACCAGTTGCGCCGTCATCTGGCACACCTTCGCCACCCG
>CAZXTH010000058.1:0-12420 GCA_964643585.1 uncultured Pseudoalteromonadaceae bacterium | reverse complement strand
TGGTATGCCAGGCCTGGGCAATTAACTCACGCAAACGACGTTCTACTTTCTGTTTCTGGGCGGATGTCAGATCCAGCTCAAGCTCAGCCAGACAGGCAGCAATTTCAGTCAGTTTATGGATAAGAGTACGGCGCGACACTTCTGTCGGATGGGCAGTAAGAACCAGTTCTATCGATAAATCAGCGGCCGCTTTGCGAACACGAGCTTTATCAAGCTTCTTATCATCCAGTAAATGAAACAGCTCGGCGAGAGGCTCTGGTTTTTCGATACTGGCATGACCTACTTTACTGATCGTATGATGCTGCTCAGCCAGATTAGTCAGATTCAGAAATTGTGCAAACGCTCTGGCAACAGGTAACAACTCGTCATCGCTAAGATCGCGTAATACCTGTTTAAGCTGAGCAGCCTGCTGCCCGTTGCCCTGTCGGGCTTCCTTGGACAACTGTCTGATTTGTTCAACTTTTTCCAATACCGCCTCACCGAGATGGCTGCGGATAGTTTCCCCCAGCTGAGTTCCCAGCAAGCTGACATTGGCACGAAGTGCAGCATAATTATCCATAACACGATTCCTGTCTGTCTGAATAGATACCTACCCTAACGCCTTACAGACTAGTTCTCAACTATGATGGATTACAAAGCGACAGACAAAAAAATAGCTTCCCGAAGGAAGCTATTTATAAAGCAGTAAAATAACTGATTAGAACTTAGTTCTTAAACCTAAGTAGTAATAACGGCCAGTTACATCATATGCTTCGGATGCAGTGTTAATACCTGTACCACCATATTGAGACAGCTGACCTAATACAGGAGGTTTCTTATCAAACAGGTTATTCACACCAAAGTACACATTAGTGCTTGGAATTACCTGATAAGATAATTGCAGGTCATGATAAACAACCGCACCAATCTGGTTCAGAGCTTCAGGCAGGTTATTGCGAGCATCCTGACCTGACAGTGAATCTTCTACACGGTGCCAATATCTTAAACGCCAGAATGCGTTGAAGTCATCCATAGCATAGTTAACATTAATGTTGAAACGGTGCTTAGGATACAGAACTTCTCCGGCAAATTTGTCCAGCTTACCAGTTTCGATACTGGTAATGTCGTATTGACGGATATAGCTGTAGATAAAATCAGTCGTCAACTCACCAACAGGCAGAGCCAAACGGTGTCTTAATTCAACATCAACACCAGAGATATCGATATCGTTCTCGTTACCAGAACCAGAATCAACGCCTGTAGCAGCACCTTCATCATTACGACGAACAGCACCAGCACAAGTAGGGTCGAAGCTAGTTGTTGCTGAATAACAACGTCTTAATACCAAACTTCTTGAGGTTGTGCTGATGGCATCTTCAATAGAGATTTTATACCAGTCAACAGTAGCTGATAAACCTTCTACGATTTCTGCAACAACACCAAAGCTGACAGTAGTTGCTTTCTCTTCTTTAACGTTAGGATTACCACCAACAAAACCACCCGTTTGTTGCTTCTCTAACTGAGTCAGCTCAAAACCCGTTGTCGGGTTAGCGGCTGCACGGTCAAAGATTGACTGCACAGATAGACAGTTCGTAGCAACGGTTCCAGTATCACCAACTTTCACACCATTACATGGATCAGTAACGGTAGAGAAGGTCTCTGTTTGACCTGCAAACAAGTCAGATACGTTAGGTGCACGAACAGCTTTTGCTGCTGATGCACGGAACTTGACTCTATCGATAGGAGAAAACTCTGTACCTAAGTTCCATGTTGTTACATCACCTACGGAAGAGTAGTTTCCGTAGCGTACTGCAGCATCAATTGACCAGTTATCTAAAACAGGGAAATTAACCTCAGCGAAGAAATCTCTTACAGAGAATTTGCCATCTGTTGGCAGTTGTCTGTTAGATGAGGTTGCGCCGATCTGAGACAAATCACTGGCTTCTTGCTTACCTGACTCTTCACGATATTCAAAACCACCGGCAATACCAATCGCACCGCCTGGCAATTCTACTGGTAATTCACCGGCAACACTTGCACCAAATACTAACTGCTCAACTTTACCAATAGTTTTCGCTGGAGCGCTCAGATACTCAACAGCTTCCGGAGAAATATCTCCAAAATAAGTAAATGGAGTACAACCTTGTAATCTGGCAGTAGGGTCAGCACAGACAACTTGTCCGTTGACATCAATTACATCAAGAGCTAAACGAGCACGCTCCATGTTCAGTTCACCATAGCTGAACTGATTCTGGATGGTTTGACCCCAGGTCAGATAGGTGTTAGCTGTCCAGTTATCATCGATATTCCAGTCAAAGCCAGTTGCTAAACGAGATGTAGTACGAGTAGCATCATTACCACGGTCACCAAATTCCACCATACGGCGGCCAATGGTTGAAAGCTGGTTCAGGTCTGTAATATTTGCACCCAATAGAATATCTTTCAGTGCATCAGGAACAATCAGTGAGCCTGCAACGTCATGACCACCAATACCGCCACGGTCTTTCAGCCAAACATCAGGCAGGTTAAGCGGCGTTGATTCAAAAGAAGATTTTGAGTCAACTTGCATCCAGTTAAATTCAGAGAAGAAATTCACATCAGTAGCAACTTCATGGTTCAGGCTACCTGCGATAAATTTCCGCTCTAGAGGGATGATTAACTGACGACGCGAACCACGATCATATGCATCATTTGCGGCAACATAAGGGGTACCATCACCTTTGAAGTTACCTACGCCAGGTACTGAAATATAACCTTTAGGGTTATAACCTGAACCGGCATAGCCCCAACGGTCTGCAGCTACTGGTGCAAGGTCAGTTGTCTGATTTGGACGATCAGGTCCATCAATACCTTCATCGTTATGCCAGCCAAACGACACAAACGCATTACCACCGGCCCATGATTTACCTACAGTAAAGTCAATGTCGTTTCTCTTTCTGTCACTCTCATCAGAAATACCGGTTTGTACGTTAAGCGCAACACCTTCGAAATCTTTCTTAGTGATGATGTTAATAACACCAGCTACAGCATCTGAGCCATATACGGCAGAAGAAGCACTTTTCAGAATTTCAATACGCTCAATTGACGATGCAGGAATTGCGTTAAGATCAACTGCATAACCTGAAGATGGAGCAGTACCAGAAACGAAACGACGACCATTCACCAGAACCAGTGTTCTTGATTCTCCAGCGTTTCTCAGTGAGGTTGTATTCAAACCAGCTGAGCTCAGACTGAACGTTACGTTAGACTGATCTGCTCCGGCAATCGCAATTGGTGACTTCTGTAATACATCAGCAACGTTGGTTGCTCCCGTTAACTGAATTTCTGCAGCAGAAATTACAGTTACAGGTACAGACGTTTCGAAATCAGTACGCTTGATACGAGAACCAGTAACACCAATACGCTCAATTTTCGCACCATCTTCAACTTCTTGTGCGGTTACTGAACTTGTAAAAGCTAATGCCGAAACAGGCACAGCTAATGTAGCCAGACGCAGCGCGTTGACTAATTTTGATATTTTCATTATTCCCCCTGGATATGCATTCAATTGCAATCCTGTGTAGTTATTTGATAGGAGATAGCTCCACGCATGACGCTAATCGTGTTCCCATAACAAAACCACCAGAAATACTCAAACGGCCCCAAATCAGTGACAGAAGGAGGGGTTAAAAATGTTCAGCAAAAAATTTGAAACGAGAAATCTTTTCTTGGAACAGAAATAACCGTCGAAAGTCTCAATAAGTAAGACAAAGCCTCAGACAAAATTGCACCATTTAGGTACAATAGCGCCAGAATTCGCACCAAACATGAGCAAACCAAGGTAGCAACAGGTATGAAATTACGCTGTCTTATTATTGATGATGAACCCTTGGCAAGGGCTGGCATACGCCATTTACTGGGAAAACAACCTCAGTTTGAGGTGATCGGAGAAGCTCATAACGGTATTGATGCATTGGCTATGATAGAGCAACACCGGCCACATATTATTTTTCTGGATGTGCAAATGCCTGGGATGACCGGGATTCAGGTACTGGAAAACCTGGAATTCCGCCCGGCTGTCATTTTCTGCAGTGCCTATGCAGATTATGCTGTATCTGCTTTTGAGCAGAATGCGCTGGATTATCTGCTAAAGCCTGTCAGCCCGGAACGTTTTAATCAGGCGCTACTGAAAGCCAGTCACTATATTATTCAGCAACTGTCGCAGGAACAAATTCTGCAACCGATTCAGCAACCAGAACTCAACCCTTACGCTAGCCATATTACTATCCGGGATCCGGGCAGGTTGCGTATTCTGGATATCGACGATATCAGCTGGATAGGTAGCGCTGGCAATTATATTGAAATACATACCTACCCAGAGCGCAAAAGTTTCCTGCAACGTGACACTATGGCTAGCATAGAGAAAAAACTTAACCCGAAAGTTTTTGCCCGTATTCATCGCTCAGCTATCGTTCGTAAAAGCGACATCGTGGAATTGCGCCCTGGCGATAAGGGTGATGCCGACGTTATTCTGAAAGATGGTACTCAGCTGACATTATCCCGTCGTAACCGGCAGGTGCTTTCTGAACTACTGAGCCCGGTCAGCTAATTGCATTGCTGCTCAGACAGGAATTGCTATACTGCTTTTCCCATAATGGATGAACATAATCACATGACCGGAAATTCTTCTGCAAAACCAAACCAGCAGGGTGGCTTTTTCAGTAACCTGCTATTTAACATCGTGGTACCTGCGCTCATTCTGAGCAAGTTCAGTCATGATGATGCTCTTGGCCCTGTGTGGGGTATTGTTGCCGCTCTGGCCTTCCCTGTCGGTTACGGTCTGTGGGAGTTATATAAATCCGGCAAGGTCAACTTTTTCTCCGTGCTGGGCATTATCAGCGTCTTACTGACAGGTGGTATCAGACTGCTTCAGCTTGACCCGTCTTACATAGCTATTAAAGAAGCTGCTATCCCCGGCATTATTGGGCTAGCCGTATTATTCAGCCAGTACACACCTTACCCGCTGGTGAAAAAATTATTGCTAAATGCACAGCTGCTTAATACAGAGAAGCTTTATGGTGCTCTGGCAGAACAGCAACAAACCCAGGCATTTGAGCAAGCCGTGGCAAAGGCAGGTTATATTGTTGCAGGCTCGTTCTTTCTATCTTCAGCTCTGAATTATCTGCTGGCTAAATGGATCGTTGTAAGCCAACCAGGAACTATTGCTTATGCAGAAGAACTGGGCAAAATGACCTGGTTAAGTTACCCGGTTATTGTGCTGCCCAGTATGGTCGTTCTGATGTTTGCTATCTGGTTCATCTTTCACCGGATTGGCAAGCTGACAGGGCAACCGCTTGAGAACTTTATGCACCAATAAACACAACAGAAGACAGGAATTACTTCCTGTCTTCTACAGCCTGTCTTAATGCCTGCAACTCCTGATGCATTTGTTGCATCTGCCGCAATAATTGCTGATTCTCCGTCTCTTGAGGAGGGTCTTCCTCATCAAAACTCTGTACAGCATTCACAATTACAGCAATAAACAGATTAAGCATCGTGAAAGTTGCCACCAGCACAAACGGTATAAAAAACAACCACGCATACGGAAACTGTTCCATTGCCGGACGGGTAATCCCTGAAGACCAACTATCCAGCGTCATAATCTGAAACAGCGTATAAAAAGACAATACCAAGTTACCAAACAACTCTGGGAAAGCCGTTGAAAACAGGTTTGTTGCAATAACAGCCGCAACATAGAAAATCAGCAACAATACCAAAGCAATAGAAGTCATACCATTCAGTGACTGTACCAATGCACCAACAATTTTGCGCATTGATGGTACAAAAGTCAGAACCCGGAGTACTCGGAAAACCCTCAGAGCCCTGAGTACAGCAAAAGGTCCGCTGGCAGGAACCAGCGCAATAGCTATAACAATAAAATCAAAAACTCCCCACGGATCTTTAAAAAATGACAGCCGGTGTGCAAAAATTCTGATCCCGATTTCAATCACAAAAATCGTTAACAGAATTTTGTCCAGCAACCACAAAGACTGAGTATATTGCCGGGCCACTGCAGGCACAGTTTCTAACCCCAGCAAAACAGCATTCACCAGAATAAGTACCAGCAAAGTATGCTGTACCCTGCTGTTCTGAATAAAAGCGGCCACACGCTGCCGTAGCGGAGATACGCTCTCAGCAACTACATTGTCCATTTACACCTCACAAATACCCATATTTGAAACAACGGTAACTCAGGAACTACCCGAATCATACTATTTTCATGATAAATATCTGATCACACTAAATCGTCATTTTAACTACTCTTTTTATTTCAGATACATAACTTAATCTTCTTTTTGATACGACGATATCTGCAGCTTGTTCCAGATGTGAAATAGCCAGTTGGTCAGAAAGTGTCCATTTTATTCTGTGACCAGCGAACACTGCTGGCATTATTACAAATACAGAGGACAAGACAGATGCAAACCAAAAAACTGACGTTAATCGCATTGTTGATCGGCACGGTGATGGCTACCAGTGCTCATGCTAATAATCTTGCTCTTAACGGCCCGGGAGCTGCTGCTGATGGCTCAAGCAAAGCCAGCGGCACCAGCTACGGCGACGTTAAAGATGGCAACCTGCAGTCTTACTGGCAACCATCATCAAATAACAATCAGCGTGTTTCAGTAAAATGGAACAGCGCTATCAGCTTTAATCAGGTTGTACTGCGTGAAGTTGGCAATAATATTACAAGCTGGCGGCTGGTTAATAATGATAATGGTAATCAGATAGCCAGTGGAACTTCTGTTGGCAGTAACCGGGTAGTTGATTTTAATACCGTTAATGCCAAAAAAGTTAATCTGGAAATACTCACAGCCAGCGGTGCTCCGCGTATTGCAGAGTTTGAAGTTTACCTGCAACAAGGTGGTGGTAATCCGGGGCCAGGGCCACAACCTGAACCTGAGCCAGAACCAGAGCCGGGCCCAGTCACCAGTTGTAGTGCCACCCCTCAGGGATATGCTTCTCTCGGCGGAGGAACCACAGGAGGAAGCGGTAGTAATGCCGTCACGGTCACCGTCAGCACCGGAGCTCAGCTGGTAGATGCCTTGAAAAACCGTGATCTTAACCGCCCACTGACAGTGAGAGTCAATGGCACTATTACACCAGGCAATTCCGGAGGGGCCAGTAAGTTCGATATCAAGGATATGAATAACGTCAGTATTATCGGCGTAGGTAACAATGCTGTATTTGATGGCATAGGTATTAAAATCTGGCGGGCTAATAATGTGATTATCCGCAACCTGACTATGCGTTATGTTAATACCGGTGACAAAGATGCTATTACCATAGATGGTCCTTCCCGCAACATCTGGATTGATCATAATGATCTTTATAACAGCCTGGATGTACATAAAGATTTTTACGACGAGCTGGTCAGCGGCAAAGGAGATATTGATAACATCACTATCTCCTACAATAAACTGCATAACAGCTGGAAAACCTCACTATGGGGCAGCAGCGACTCCGACAACTACAACCGCCGGATCACCTTCCACCACAACCACTGGCACAACGTAAATTCTCGTTTACCTCTGTTCCGGTTTGGTCAGGGACATATCTACAATAACTACTACAGTAATATTCTTGAAACGGGTATTAACAGCCGGATGGGTGCCGTTATCCGTATTGAAAATAATGTCTTTGAAAATACCAAAAACCCGATAGTATCGTTCTACTCAAATTCTGACGGGTATTGGGATACAAGAGGTAACCAGTTTACCAATGTGACATGGCAGGCTTCCAGTGATGGTATTATCGCAGGCCCTAATGTACAGCCTACAGCAGTACTGAATTTGCCATACAGCTTTAACCTGCTGCCGGTAAATCAGGTTAAATCACATGTGCTGGCAAATGCGGGTACAAATAAGTGTAGCTTCTGATTTCTATTTACCCTGATATGGCAAGCAGGCTGGTAGAATCCAGCCTGCTTTTTCTTTATACATTAGAAAAACGCTCAAATGCAGCTTCCAAATCCGCCAATAAATCTTCCACATCCTCCAGCCCAATATGCAAACGAATTAACGGCCCCTGATGCGGCCATCGGGTAGCGGTACGCAATGCCTGAATATTCATATTCGCGGTAATCAGGCTTTCATATCCGCCCCACGAAAAACCCATTTTAAAATGCTGCATTCCTTCAATAAATTGCCTGACCTGCTCTGTCGTACCCTGTTTCAGCACAAAAGAAAACAAGCCATTACTACCGGTAAAGTCCCGTTTGAAGATTGCATTGCCGGGGAAAGTTGGCAATGCAGGATGGCGAACCTCTGCAACTTCAGACCGGTTAAGTAACCACTCAGCTACCTGTAATGCACTTTGTTCATGTTGTCTGAGTCTGATAGCCAGAGTACGCAGCCCACGAAGTGCGGTATAAGCATCATCAGCAGATGCACAGTACCCCATCAGATAACTTTGTTCTCTGAGCTGAGGCCAGTGTTTTTCGTTCGCGGTTGCGGTTCCCAGCATAACGTCTGAATGCCCGACAATATACTTTGTAGCAGACTGAATCGATATATCTACCCCCAGCTCAAACGGCCGGCACAGAATAGGCGACGCCCAGGTATTATCCAGAATCGTAACGATATCGTGCTGTTTCGCTACCCCACAGATGGCCGGAATATCCTGCATTTCGAAAGTCAGTGAGCCCGGCGACTCCAGAAAAATAACTCTGGTATTAGGCCGGATCAAAGTGGCAATACCAGCCCCAATTTCCGGATCATAGTAAGTGGTTTCCACTCCCAGCCCTGCCAGCAATTTATTACACAATGCACGGGTAGGCTCATAGGCACTGTCAACCATTAACAGATGATCGCCACTTTTCAGGAATGCCAGTAATGCCCCGCTGATAGCCGCTGCACCACACGGATAAAGTGCACAACCCGCCCCGCCTTCAAGTTCACAAATTGCCTCCTGTAAAGCAAAATGCGTTTCTGTTCCCCTGCGGCCATAGTAAGGCACACGCTCTCCACGCTTAGCCGTGGCACTTCTCAGCTGTTCCATGGTATCAAAAACAATGGTAGATGCTCTGACTACCGGCGGATTAACAACACTACCGGTATAACGTTTGTTACGACCGGCATGGACCAGCTGCGTTTGTTTTTTCATTAGGTTACCTTTTGGGCTTAAAACAGACTTCTGGATGTCTTATAGCTGGTTACTATGCCATAAAGCCAGTTACCACAGCCAGCCTTGGCGACAACTTCAGCTTATTCTCATTTAAAGCACTATGCTTATACCATCTTCAACGTTTACAGAGGCCCACTGTATCACCGGTTTGTTTGGCATATTTAGCCATAGGCTCTGATTTAATATTCTTTTATAGAATATAAACTCATCAAAAAGTCTTTAATAAGAAATATGCGAAACTCTAAGATGGATTTAAACACGACCTATCAGGACAACGAAATGACGATAAGAACGATAACCCCTATTGCTGCCACAATAAGCAGCTTATTATTACCCGCTTTCAGCCATCAGGCAGTAGCCCAAAGTCATGCAACAGACGAACAGGTAGAAAAAATATCCGTCATTGGTAGCCGGTTGTCTGTTCGCTCTGCAACTGAAACCAGTGCCCCGGTTGATATTATCAGCAGCGATCAGCTGCTCGCCACCGGTTTGACAGAAACAGCCAGAGCACTGCAATTTCTGGTACCCAGTTTTAACTTTCCCAGCTCTTCCATAACCGATGGCAGCGATGCAGTCAGGCCTGCAAGTTTACGCGGCTTATCGCCAGATCATACACTGGTCCTGATTAACGGTAAGCGGCGCCATGGTTCGGCTTTAGTTCACCTTAACGGCACTATGGGACGCGGCAGCTCGAATGTGGATCTTAATGCCATTCCGGTAGCAGCCATCAAACGTATTGAAATACTCCGTGATGGTGCTGCGGCACAGTACGGCTCCGATGCTATTGCCGGGGTAATCAACGTAGTATTGAAAGACCAGTCGGAAGGCGGTGAGCTGGGCCTAAATGCAGGCCAGACTTATGAAGGTGATGGTGAGCAATACAAACTGAGTGCCAATACCGGTTTCCGCTTTGGAAGTAACGGTTTTGCAAATCTGACAGCTGAATATCATCATAAAAACTACACTAACCGTGCCGGTGCAGATACCCGGCCACAATACCCTGATGGCGATCCTCGGGAAGCTAGCGCCAACCGCAATACCTTTCGGGTAGGCGATGCGGCTTATGAAAATATCGGCTTATTTGTAAATGCTGGCTGGCAATTACAGGACAGCGAAATTTACGCCTTTGGTGGCATAAGCCAGCGTAAATCTGAATCTGCAGCCTTTTTCCGCCGCCCGGTACAGGAATCACAGAATATTCCAGAAATTTATCCTGAAGGTTTTCTGCCTCTGATAGCACCGGAAACAGATGATCACTCAATCAATGCAGGCTATCGCTTCAACCTGGCTGAGTGGCAACTGGATTTTTCAGCAGGCACAGGAGCCAGCCGTTACTACTACTATGTAAAAAACTCTTTGAATGCCTCTTTTGGCCCGGACAGCCCAACCCACGCTTACGCAGGTGGCCTTAAAAACAATGAACAGAATGTTACACTGGATGCCAGCCGTACCGTTCCGTTTGCAAACGAATCTGATTTAATCGTTTCTGCCGGTGTATCATACCGTCATAACAGTTATCAGATTTTTCAGGGCGAAGAGTTATCTTACCGCAACTATGGCTATCAGGGAAAAGCAGGCGGAATCCAAAGCTTCCCTGGTTTTACACCTGAATCAGAAGTTGACGAATCGCGCCACAACACCGGCATCTACCTGGAACTGGAAAACCAGCTGACAGAGCAATTCAGTTGGGGCGCAGCAGTCCGGCAGGAAGATTATTCAGACTTCGGTAGCAATACCAGTTGGAAATTATCCGGCCGCTACCAGTTTGACAGTAACTGGGCAGTCCGCAGCACCCTGAACAGCGGTTTCAGAGCACCAAGTGTGCAACAACTGTATTTCTCCAGTATTTCAACCGTAGCAACCAACGGTACCTTTGTAGAAACTGGAACTTTTAATAATATCTCTCCGGTTACCCGCGCTTTGGGCCAAGGCCCATTGCAGCCGGAAGAATCTGAAAGTATCAGTGTCGGTATTACTTATCAGGGAGATCAGCTGACTTTCACGCTGGATGCCTACCAGATTGATATTGATGACCGGATCATCCTGACCAGCAATGCAGTGAACCGTAACAGCTACCCGATAATAGACCAATTGTTGGGCGACTCTTCAGCAGAAGCTGTACGCTTCTTTACTAATGGTCTGGATACCCGGACCAAAGGCGTGGAGGCTGTCGCCGCCTATCAGTTTGAACCTCAGAACTGGGGCAGCCTGAAACTGACGTTATCAGCTGCCTATAATGAAAACAATATCCGTGCCGTTAAAATTCCTGCCTTGCTGGAAGGGCTGGAAACGGTATTATTAAACCATCAGGAACAGGTACGGCAAACCAAAGCGAACCCTAAATACAGTGCTACAGCAGGCCTTAGCCATAATTATCAGCAACTTACCACCAATTTGCGGGTTAATCTGTTCGGGCCATACACGCTGGCACATAACGCAACAGACAGTGCTTTCGATAAAGAGTACTCCGCTAAAACACTGGTAGATTTATCCATAAATTATGCCTATACCCCAAGCCTGTCATTCACTGTTGGCGTGCAAAACCTGTTTGATACCTATCCGGATGAACAACCGGTAGCGTCTCAGACTGGCGGTATTTTCAAGTATCCAAATACCAACGCCCCCTTTGGCTTTAACGGTGGTTATTACTATGGTGAGGTAACCTACCGCTTCTGATAAAGCTTTACGACTCAGTGAACACCTATATCTCCTGCCCGGACACAATAAGCCGGGCAGTTTTCATCGTGCTGCAAAATTCACCATCAAACGTCAACACGCTCTAGAAACTGGCAAGCCACAGCAGGCTATGTATAATACGGAACACATTTCAGCCTGTGGTATACACCGGATATTCGATGAAATATAAAGATTTACGCGACTTTATCAGCCAGCTGGAAGCAAGAGGCCAGTTGAAACGGATCACACAAGAGATCGATCCTGTGCTGGAAATGACCGAAATAGCCGATCGGACCCTTCGTGCAGAAGGCCCGGCTTTATTATTTGAAAACCCCAAAGGCTTCGATGTTCCGGTACTGGTTAACCTGTTCGGTACACCACAGCGGGTTGCTCTCGGTATGGGACAGGAAGATGTTTCTGCCTTGCGTGAAGTAGGTAAGCTGCTGGCTTTTCTGAAAGAACCAGAACCACCAAAAGGCCTGAAAGATGCCTTCAGTAAACTGCCGATATTTAAGCAGGTGCTGAATATGTCACCCAAACAGCTAAAAAAAGCACCTTGTCAGGATATCGAGCTAAGCGGCGATCAGGTTGACCTGACCC
>CAZXTH010000057.1:0-12438 GCA_964643585.1 uncultured Pseudoalteromonadaceae bacterium | reverse complement strand
GCCAGAAAGGGTGGTGCAGATGCACAATATCCGGTTGCCAGGCTTTGACAGCTTTCACCGTCGCTGGCCGGAAAATATTTGCTAATCTGAATTCCTGTTTCTCTCCCCAGGTGATAAGTGATGGCACTCTGATAATATCCGGCTCATGTTCCGGCTGCTCCCGGTAAGCAGGAGCAATAATCAGTACCTTATTTCCTGCAGAAACCAACCCTTGTCGAAGACGCTCTACCGATAAAGGTACTCCACCGATAAAAGGCAGGTAGTTATTGGTAAACATAGCCACTTTTAAAGGTTTATTAAGCCACGGAGAAGCATCGATAGTGTAATCAGGGTAATAATCCCGCTCTTTAAAAATACGGGCATGCAACCAGATAGCAACCACGATTAATGTACTAAGTAGCAGTACAAAATTAAGCCAGCCTACATAAAACAGCGAATAGATAAAAAACCAGAAACTTTCCAGCTTTTTCAGCAACGGGTGCTGACCAATCTCCAGCGGTACCAGTGTAGTCGTTACCTGATCAGGTGAAACATCCACCCTAACATAGTGATAAAAACTGGTTTCATCATTTACAACCAGACCGCCAGCCCCACCAGTAACGATATAGCGGCTGTTATGATGTTGTTGTTCATCATATAGCGGCAAACCGGATGAAAAAATCAGCTCAACACTATAACGATCAATCAGCTCAGTAAGTTGCTGGCGGAACTGTTTATGTTGCAGGTAATCTTCATCCTGAGCATACCAGGGTTCTTGCTGCACGGGCCATAAAGGATGAGCTATAAACAGAATAGTATGGCTGACATCTTTAGCCGAAAGCACACTATGCAACCAGTGAATCTGCCACTGATAAGGTGTTTTACCGGTACTATCCAGAAAAATCAGCCTGGTGCCTGGCAAATCCACCGAATAAAAATAAGGCCCGAAGTGTTCATAAAAACGATAATCACCAAAGTTTACCGCTTCCTTTTCACCAAAGGTCAGTAAGTAGGGCAAGCGTAACCGGCTAAGTGTGCCATAAATAGCCCGATATTTATCTTCGCCACCACCACTGACGGCATTACCAGCAGACACCACAAAATCCAGCGAAGATTGATTGAGCATCGGGATAATTTTATCTTCAAAAATACCCACCGAATTATTGATATTCCCGACTACAGCAAAGCTGAAACGTTCACGCCCCTGTAACTGCTGGCCTATTCGCTCAAGTTGTGCAGTATGTAATGCTGAAAAATCCGGCCGGAAAAAAATCAGATAAGCATGATACCCCACCAAAAAAAGCACAATCAGCAGGTTAACAGAGTACAACAGCTTTAATGACGGCTTATTCATTCGCCTTCCTGTTACGCAGCAATTCTGCCTGAGTCACAATAATACCGACAAACATGCCGATATAAACTGTCAGAACCCGCCAGCCAATCGTCACCAGTAACAGATGTTCGGCACCAACCATCCCTCGGAATAAAGTAGCAAAAACCCCTTCAGATACACCGGATGCTCCTGGTGTAGGCGCAAAATACATAATAAAGGTAATCACCACCAAAAGGCCGGTAACCACTAGATAATTAACGTCATAACCCAGCGCTTCAAGCAACACAACCGGGAAAGCAAACAGACATAATAAAAATAACAGCGTATAAAATACCGATAACCAGATATAACGGGCCGGACCACTTAAATAAAGTCTGAAACAGCGGGCAAACCGCAGCATTTCTCGACGGACTTTATATTGCCAATGGCAAAGCCGCTGTTCACTCAGCAGATTTACCCGGTGCAATAATCGTAATACCCGGCAGCAAAAACCAGCAAGCCAACGGCTATGTACCAGAACAGTCCAGAAGAATCCCAGATACATAACAATCAGTACCGCCATAACCTTGCCTATACCTGACAACAACGGCTGATTTTTGAGTTCGTCCAGTGTCAGCAAAAAAACCGGAGTCAACCCAAAGATAAATATCACCGCCAGTAAGGTTCTGATAGTAGTGGCAGCCGTTGCCGTACCCAGCTTCATTCCATGACGCTGCAAATACCAGATCTGGGCAAAGCCCCCACCTGTTGCCATCGGTGTGATATTAGAAAAAAAGATATTAATAAATACCAGCCGGAATAGCTGCCGGAAAGAAATCTGCTCCCCCAGAGCCCGGATGGTATAGTACAACCGCAACCCGTCTGACACATAATAGAGCACAGACAGAACAACCAGCATCAACAAGGGCTTCCAGCTCAGCAACCGCATATCAAAGCTCAGGCTCTGCCCTGCAAGTTGCTGATAAACAATATAAATACCTAATGCCGTCATACCGGCAAAAATGCCGCCAAACACCAGCAGCCGCGAAACAGATACAGTAAGTTGCCGCACAGGCGTCATATTTTCACTCTTATTATCAGAATTCGGCTTGTTTAATAAGCCTACTTTATCCACCACTACCTGAATTGCTAGCGACCTTTACTTATCTTAACCCGCTTTTTGCAGCATAAAAGCGGCAATAATAATAACCGTTAGTGAATCAGTACTTAACATCTGTTGCGTCCGGCACATTTAAAGCTTCCTAAAGCAGTCTGTAATATGATACCTTAACTGATAAGAATTCTCATTTACATTCTAAAACGGAGCTTTTTGATATGAAATCACTGGTTTCTGCCATCGCAATTACCGCAACCCTGTTCACTTCTGCTGCTGTACTGGCCCATGGTGATCGTCCGGATCATTTTAAAGGTAAGCCATCTGACACATTGGAACAAGCGGTTGCTAACTTCAGCGAACATAACAAAAAACTGAAGAAAGTGCTGGCAGGTGAACTGACAGCAGACCAGATGGTTGAAGTTCACGAACTGACTTATACCCTTGAAGTTGCGCTGGCAAAAATTCATAGCGAACTGGGGCAACTGAAAGATGTGCTGGAAGAAGTACACGTTGCTTCTGAGCATATGGATACAGATACTGTAAAAAGCAGCGGTAAAGCGTATCTGAAAACTGCTGAAACCGTTGTTAAGTAACCCGCTTTAATTTCCCAACCTCCCCCTGGTATTCCGGTACAGCATAACATTCTCTGTACCGGTGTTTTCTTCTTCATATTCCGGTAACTCTTTTAATATGCTATGGCTGAAACATTTGGCAGGAAAGCAACCTTGCAGCTACAGCAAATTCTGAGCAATACTATAGCGGCTTTCTTTTTACCGACACATCAGGCAAAGCAATGACATATTTACAATGGGCTGGTTGGGGGCTTTTAATACTGCTGACCCTGCGTTATTTTCCACGTGAATTCTTCCCCAAATTGCGAACAGAAACCGGCTATCAGCATTTAGTGTTTGCCTCTGCCGTCATGTTGTTTATGTTATGGATAATTAACGCCAGCATCCGTGATGGCCTCGCGCTGCATTTTCTGGGGATTACCACACTGGTGTTGTGCCATGGCTGGCGCATTGCCATTACGATCTGTCTGATTCCACTGGGCCTGATGCTGGGTTTGGGTTTACTACCCTGGCAAGAAGCCGGGCTGTTTGCCGTAACAACTTACCTATTGCCTGGCTTATTCAGTTATCTGATTTTCGCCCTGTCGTACCGCTATCTTACCCGCCATTTATTTGTTTATATTTTTATTGCCGGTTTTCTGAATGCAGCTCTGACTATTGTACTGCAGATCTGTCTGACTTCTGGCTGGTATTGGCTTGAAGGTGGCTACAGCTGGGATGTGATTTACAACGACTACCTGCAAATGGCTATTTTAATCTGGTTCCCGGAAGCCTTACTTAACGGCAGCGCAATTACCCTAATGTCTGTCTATCGCCCGCACTGGCTCAGAACGTTCTATGATAATGAGTATTTGTCGCCAGAAAGGTAGAAAGCAACTTATAAAATCAATCTGTGAGTCACATTGTAATGACAATACTACCGATGAAAAAAGCAGTTATTAGCAGCCTCATTGCCTTATCTGTAAGCAGTTTTGCAGCAGAGGTAATCAAGCCGGACACTCATTGGCGAATTACAGATTCTGGTGATAAAACTTTATTGGAAGTGGTTATTGATAGCAGTACTGCTGCTGATTTGCATAGCTTGAGTGCCGATAAAAGACCGGATAATTATGGTCAAAATAAAGCCAGGCAAGATGCAGCTACCAGTATTAAACAACATGTTCAGATTATTGATAACCGTATCCGTCAATTCCTTAACCTTGGCCCTGTCTCCCTGCGTTTAAACCAGAGTTGCTCTTTGTTAAGTATTGAGTCTCCACAAATTCCTGCGGGCAATATCGTACTAACGCCTGCAGGAGTAACCCAGTCAGAAAAGCGTAAAATAAATATACAAGTTCTGGATAGCTGGCTGGGTATTAATACAGGAATTACTAATACTTTTTGTGATGACATCAAAAATACAGATAAAACAAACCCCGGCTAGCCGGGGTTTTGTATATAAACATTACACAGCTACCAGCTTAATTCGCAGCGGTATCCAATGGCGCAAAACTTTTTACCAGATCATCTACTGCTTTCATCTGCACCAGGTAATCTTCCAGCTTAGCCAGTGGCAACGCACAAGGGCCGTCACATTTTGCCTGATTTGGATCCGGGTGAGCTTCAATAAATAAACCAGCTAGGCCTAATGCCATACCTGAACGAGCCAGTTGAGCAGCCTGAGCGCGGCGTCCATCTGCAGAGCTTTCACGACCACCAGGTTTCTGCAATGCGTGGGTGGCATCAAAAATAACCGGGCCGTAGTTTTTCATCTCATCCATGCCCAGCATATCAACAATCAGGTTGTTATAGCCAAAACAGGAGCCACGCTCACACAGAATAACCTGATCATTACCCGCTTCACCAAATTTCTGCAGAATATGACGCATTTCGTGCGGTGCCAGAAATTGTGGCTTTTTCACATTGATAATGGCACCGGTTTTTGCCATTGCTACCACCAAATCAGTCTGGCGGGCCAGAAATGCCGGCAACTGAATAATATCGACAATTTCAGCTACCGGAGCAGCCTGATACGGCTCGTGTACGTCGGTGATCAGCGGAATATTAAAAGTACGTTTAATTTCCTCAAAAATCTTTAAGCCTTCTTCCAGTCCCGGCCCACGATAAGAATGTACAGAAGAACGGTTGGCTTTATCAAACGAAGCTTTAAATACATAAGGAATACCGAGCTTTTCGGTAACTTTTACGTAGTACTCTGCAATCTGCATAGCAAGATCACGCGATTCCAGCACATTCATGCCACCAAATAATACGAATGGCTTATGGTTGGCAACCTCAATATTGCTACCAACATTAATAACTTGCTGATTCATAATGTTCCTGTTTTAACCGCTGACAAGCAGCGGCAAAAGATGATGTCAAAATACCGGATGTTAAAGTGCCGTCAGAAATACCGGTTGTTTGCTTAATGCCACCCGGACAACTAACCCCAGCCAGCCCAGAGCACCAAGGAAACAGAGCCAGCGGATAAAGGTTGTACGACCACGGAATGCCATAACACCCAGCAAAATATAGGCAATAACCGCTATAAATTTCTCGGTCAGCCACGGGCTGACAAATGGATACTGGTGAATTGTTACCATCAGAGCAACGGCAGTCAGCAGTAAAAATGTGTCAATAACATGCGGTGCTATACGGAAGAATTTTTTCTGCAGAATGCCGCTATTGCCCATGCTCAGCGCAAACCGGATAAACAGAAAGCTGACACTCAGCACAGCAAACAACAAGTGCATGTGTTTAAAAGCCATATACATAATGAACTACCCTTTATTATCAGTGACCGACAGTATAATGCCGGTCTCAATTTTATCATCCGGGTATTTTTGCAGTATTGCCTCCAGTTTGTCGACCTGTGCTTCAAATATTTCTACCAGTTCAGGGTCGAAATGTTTACCGGATTCTTCACGGATATATGTCATCACCACCGGTAATTCCCAAGCTTCTTTATAACAACGGCGATGCCGCAACGCATCGTAAGCATCAGCCAGAGCAGCAATCCGACCATAAATATGGATATCATCTGCCTTTTTACCTGTCGGATAGCCGGAACCATCCCATTTTTCATGGTGATCGCGGGCAATCAGCGCCCCGGCCTGAATAATTGGCCGACGGGAGTTTTTAAGGATTTCGTAGCCAATCATGGCATGAGTTTTCATGACGTCCCACTCAGAATCATTCAGTGGGCCAGGTTTATTCAGGATCTGATCGGGAATACCTACTTTACCGACATCATGCAGCGGAGCTGCATACATAATCTGCTCAGCTTCATTTTTTGACAAGCCATATGCTTTGGCCAGCTGGTAACTGATTAATGCCACCCGTTTAACATGGTTACCAGTTTCTACTGAACGCCGCTCTACAGCCTCGCTGAGCCGGTATACTATTTCACGCTGAGTATCTTCAATCTCATGTTTCAGTTGCACATTTTCATAAGCTATCTGTACGTTTTGGGTAAACAGTTCAATCAGTCGCTTGTGATTTTCAGTAATCTGTTCCGGCAGACCGGACACATACAGCAGCGAGCCGTGGGTAAATTTGCTCGTGCAGTACGCCACCAGATAATTTTGCCGGTATACGATGCCACGGCTTTTCATCGCAATATCGAATGCTTCAAGCAGTTCTGTTGTCAGCACTTCACGGATGGTATGGCCTTCTTTGGCTTCAAATTCACCACGGCCGGCAAACACCACTAATTCACGAGGGTCATCACTGGTACTGTTATTGCCTGCCACCATAGATGAACTAACCAGAAACGCATCTTCATTACATCCCAGAATAGACGTTAACTGTTGCAGTACACCATTGATAAACTGTTCCATTGAGTGAGAGGAAAATAAATCAGCAGATGCATGAATGATTTTTTCCAGCCCCTGCCTGCTTTGCTCCAGTGACAGAATATCGCGATAAGAACGCAGGCTGGACATAATGGCGGTAAACAGTTTCTGGGCGGTCAGCTCGGTTTTGGACTTATAATCGTTAATATCGTAATTAATAATAACCTGCCGTTCCGGTGCCTGTCCCGGTTGTCCGGTACGCAGAATAATTCTGACATATTCGTTTTTCAGCTGCTCACGGATATAACTGGCAACCAGCAAACCGGCATCATCGGTTTCCATCACCACATCCAGCAAAATAATCGCTGTATCCGGGTGACGTGAAATCAGATTCCGGGCTTCACTACCAGAGTAAGCATGATAAAACTCCAGGCTTTTGCCCTGGAAAATAAAGTCGCGTAGCGCCAGTTTCGTGACGGCATGCACTTCTGGCTCGTCATCGACAATCAATACCTTCCAGCTCCCGGTAGTAACAGGAGTGGTTTCCTCTGGTTCTTCAGCAAATAAAAAATCGTCGCTCATTTGCAGCCTCGGTTTATTTCAATGCTGTAACTTGTGTCTTGCAAAGCAGAAAATAAAGTTAGCAATAGTTATATGTGCTAAACCTATAATCGTCAAAGGAAAAACAGGGGAAATAAGAAAAAAATCAAACAGAAATGCAACCACCTGTGATCCGCCAGTTTCCTCCGTAATCACGTTCTGAGCGGACATCTGTAAAACCGGCAGTATTAAGTATAGCCTTTACTGCGTCAGCCTGATTGTAACCATGCTCCAGCCATAACCAGCCACCACTTTTTAGATAAGCTGGCGCCTGATGGCAAATCAGCTGAATATCGGCCAGCCCCTGCTCTGCCGAAACCAATGCAGAGAGAGGTTCATAACGCAACGCAGCCAAATGCGGATCATCAGGTTCGATATAAGGCGGATTACTCACAATCAGATCAAATACCTCTGCCGGATTGAAAGCATCAAACCAGTTACTTTGTATAATCTGGCAGTTAGTAACCCCTAACCGATGAGCATTACGCTGTGCCAATGCTACAGCTTCAGCCACAGTATCAGCAGCAGAAACTTGCCATTGTGGCCGGTTATAGGCCAGAGCAAGCGCTATCGCACCGGTACCGGTGCCTAAATCAAGCACCCGGGCATTGGCAGGTAATGGCAGGCTAAGCACCCGCTCTACCAATAATTCGGTATCAGGCCGGGGGATCAGAGTGCTTGAGTTGACTTCCAGCTCAATATTCCAGAAAGACCAATGGCCCAGAATATAAGCCAATGGTTCGCCTTGCAGCCGCCGTTGCAGTATCTGTTCCAGCTGTTCCAGCTCTATTGCAGTCAGCAACCGCTCACTATGGCTGAATAAATAGCTGTTCCCGACATCCAGCACCGTGCAAAGACCATAGCGCGCATCCAGATCAGGGGTATCCGAAACCTTTGCCAGTTGCTGTGTAGCCTGCTGCAGCCACTGGCGGATATCGGTAGCAGCCATTAACGGTTCTCGTCGGCCAGTGCAGCCAGCAAGTCTGCCTGATGCTCTTGCTTCAGTGGTTCCAGAACCAGATCCAGATCGCCTTCAATAACCTCATTCAAACGATAGATAGTCAGGTTAATCCGGTGATCTGTCAGGCGGCCCTGCGGAAAGTTATAGGTTCGGATACGCTCAGAGCGGTCGCCACTACCCACCAGAGAACGGCGGGTAGATTCTTCCTGCACCCGGCGCTTTTCATCTTCTGCCGCCTGAATCCGTGCCTGTAATACACTCATGGCACGGGCACGGTTTTTATGTTGCGAACGTTCGTCCTGGCATTCCACCACTATACCGGTAGGAATATGCGTAATACGAATAGCTGAATCAGTACGGTTAACGTGCTGGCCACCAGCACCGGATGCCCGGTAAGTATCCACTTTCAGATCAGCCGGATTAATTTCAATCGCTTCGCTTTCGGGTATTTCCGGCATAATCGCGACAGTACAGGCAGAAGTGTGTACCCGCCCCTGCGATTCTGTGGCAGGTACCCGTTGTACCCGGTGGCCACCGGATTCAAACTTCAGCGTACCGTAAGCACCTTCGCCCTGGACACTGGCAATAATTTCTTTATAACCACCATGTTCACCTTCGTTAGAGCTGACCACCTCAAGCTTCCAACGGCGCCTTTCAGCATAGCGGCTATACATCCTGAATACATCACCGGCAAAAATAGCGGCTTCATCTCCACCTGCACCTGCACGAATCTCCAGGAAGCAGTTATTATTGTCATTGGGATCTTTTGGTAACAGCAGAATTTGCAGCTCTTTATCCAGCCCTTCCAGTTGGGCTTTGGCAGCTTTGAATTCTTCCTGTGCCATTTCGCGCATATCAGGATCGTTGTCTTTCAACATTTCTTCTGCTGCGGACAAATCCTCTTCAGCCTGACGGAAACGGTTAAAAGCATGGCTGACCTCTTCCAGTTGGCTGAACTCTTTGGACAGCTCACGGAAACGGGACTGCTCACTGATGACAGACGCATCACTCAGTAATGCCTGTACTTCTTCATAGCGCTCGACCAGCCCTTCCAGCTTACGATAAACCGATTCTTTCATGTTATGTTTTTACCTGATTACAGATCTAATAATTCGTTGATCAGTGCCTGCGGGCTGATTTGCTCTGCCTGCACTAAATGGCGTATAGCTTTGGTGGGGCTGTGCATCAGCCGATTACTGAGTTTATTGGCCAGTTCGGCCATGACTTTTTCAGCATCCTGCCCGGACGCCAGCTGGTTTACGGCTTTTGCCAGCAATTCACTTTTTACCTGTTCGCAGCGTTGGCGATAATCCCGAACCCAGTCCACACTGCTTTGCAAAGTCAGCCATTGCTGAAACTCTCCGGCACCGAACGCTATCATCTGCTCAGCTTGTGTCGCGGCCTGTTGCCGGTTGCTGATATTCTGGGCCACTATCGACTGCAGATCATCCACAGTATAAAGATAAGCATCTTCCAGATCAGCAACCTGAGCTTCGATATCACGCGGCACGGCCAGGTCAACCAGAAACATCGGTTTATGCCGGCGTTCTTTCAAAGCCTGCTCAACCATCCCTTTACCAACTATAGGCAAGGTACTGGCTGTAGAGCTGATAACAATATCAGCCTGGGCCAGGTTTACCGGTACCTGAGCCAATGTCAGCACCTGTGCAGAAAACTGCTCAGCCAGCTGAGCTGCACGTTCATAAGTGCGGTTAGCCACCATTAACCGGGTAGCCCCCTGCTCGTGTAAATGCCGGGCAACCAGCTCAATAGTTTCACCTGCACCAATCAGCATTACCCGTACTTTATCAAGCTTACCAAAAATCTGTTTAGCAAGGCTGACCGCAGCAAAAGCAACAGATACCGCATTGGCACCGATATCCGTTTCTGTCCTTACTTGCTTAGCTACTGCAAAGGTTTTCTGGAAAAGCCGCTCAAACTGCGGATTAATCGTTCCGGCCTGCCGCGACTGATTATAGGCCTGTTTTACCTGCCCGAGAATTTGCGGTTCACCCAGAACCAATGAGTCCAACCCGGCAGCAACCCGCATCAGATGTACTGAAGCAGCACTGTCCTGATGCAGATATAAATGCTGCTGCAGCTCGGTACCATCCAGTTGGTGAAATTGTGTCAGCCAGGCAATTACCTGTTCCGCTTGGGTAGCTGTACCGCTAAAATACAACTCTGTGCGATTGCAGGTAGACAGAATAACGGCATCAGTCACACCGGTTACCGTTGTCAGCTCACGCAGGGCTTCATGAACCTGTTCCGGCGCAAAAGCGACCTGTTCGCGTAATGCCACCGGTGCTGTCTTATGATTTATGCCTAGTGCAAAAATGGCCGTCACCTGTATCATCGTAATATTTCAAGGGGCGAATTGTACGAAAAACCCCATATTAAGAAAAGCATAACAAAGGACTTTAGTGTGTCTGAACCGATCAAGCTGCTGACTGTGATAGGCTTTATCCTGCTTTTGACTGGCTGTTCGTTATTTGCCGGCAGGCAGCAAACCGAAACACCAATGGACAGTAACCATCGTCAGCAACAGCTACAAGCCATGGAAAACTTTACGTTGCAGGCATCTCTGGGTATCCGCACACCAGACGACAGCATCAGCGGCAGCTTACGCTGGCAACAGCAGCAGCAAAGCTATCAGGCAAATCTGAATAACTTTATCGGTGTCAGTTTATTTGAACTGAGCCAGTCGCCAGGCGGCAGCCATATTCTGATAAATGGCGAACGTTATCATGATACCGATGCAACAAGCCTGCTGTTGCAGCTTTCCGGCTGGTCAATGCCATTGGCGGATATGCCATTGTGGTTACGTGGCCTGCCCGGTAAAAACAGTACCGACATTCGCTATGACGAGCATGGCAGAGTAATCGGCTTTATACTGACTGACAGCAGCGGTGTACGCTGGCAACTGCAATATCAGAGTTTTTTCGGTGACGCATTGTCACTGCCGAAAAACCTGCAGCTGCAAAGCGACGATACCCGCATAAAATTAGTCATCCGCAACTGGCAGTATTAACCCTATGACCTTGATTTTACCTGCTCCGGCTAAGCTCAACCTGTTTTTGCATATTACCGGCCGCCGGCCAGATGGTTATCACAACCTGCAAACATTGTTTCAGCTACTTGATTATGGTGACGAACTACACTTTACCCTGCGTAACGACTCCGCCCTGAACTTGCGCTGTAGCCTACCGGCACTGGCAAACGAGCAAAACCTGATTTTGCGTGCTGCAGTGTTACTGCAACAGCACACCGGATGTACTCTGGGATGTGATATTTTTCTGGATAAACGCCTGCCTATGGGCGGCGGTATCGGTGGAGGCTCGTCTGATGCAGCAACCACTTTGCTGGCACTGAATAAGCTGTGGCAGTTGCAGCTGAGTACCGACACTCTGGCAGAGCTGGGCATGAAGTTGGGAGCTGATGTTCCTGTTTTTGTGCACGGAAACACCGCTTTTGCAGAAGGTGTTGGTGAACGGCTGACACCGCTGTTTATGCCGGAAAAATACTATTTGGTCGCAACACCTGACTGCCATGTCAGTACCGCCGAGATCTTCCGGCATCCAGATCTGACGAGGGATAGCCTGCCAATATCAGCAAGTGAGGTGCTCACCTCAGCCTGGCGGAACGACTGTCAGCCACTGGTCGAGAAGCTCTACCCAAATGTTGCAATAACCTTACAGTGGTTGGTAGAATACGCGCCATCTCGGATGACCGGCACCGGCGCCAGCGTATTTGCAGCCTTTGCAGATCGGGCCAGTGCTGAGCATGCCCTGAGACAGCTTCCGGCTTTTTGTCGTGGCTTTGTCGCTAAAGGGGTCAACCGCTCGCCGGTACTGGCAGCATTGGCAGATATACCGAATTGATATTGGCCTTCGCTGATATTTTTACTGATAAAACCGGACTCACTACCGCCCTGAGGATCCTATTGTGCCCGACATGAAGGTTTTCGCTGGTAACGCCATACCAGAATTAGCAAGCAAAATAGCCAGCCGTCTTTACATTAAACTGGGAGACGCAGATGTTGGCCGCTTCAGTGATGGCGAAGTCAGTGTACAAATCAATGAAAACGTCAGGGGATCTGACGTTTTTATTATCCAGTCTACCTG
>CAZXTH010000056.1:11371-12540 GCA_964643585.1 uncultured Pseudoalteromonadaceae bacterium | reverse complement strand
CCTCGCGTGAGCTGATAGCCGATTCAGTGGAATATGTGGTCAATGCTCACTGTGCTGATGCGATGGTGTGTATTTCTAACTGCGATAAAATTACACCGGGCATGCTGATGGCGGCATTGCGGCTGAATATTCCGGTGGTTTTTGTTTCCGGCGGGCCAATGGAAGCCGGTAAAACCAAACTATCTGACCAGATTATCAAGCTGGATTTGGTTGATGCGATGGTGTCTGCTGCTGACCCGAAAGTGACTGACGGTGACAGTGAAAAAATTGAGCGTAGCGCCTGCCCGACATGTGGTTCCTGTTCAGGCATGTTTACTGCCAATTCAATGAATTGCCTGGTAGAGGCGTTAGGGTTGGCACAGCCGGGTAATGGCTCGTTACTGGCAACCCATGCTGATCGTAAAGCGCTGTTTATCAGTGCCGGTAGTCGGGTGATGGAATTGTGTAACCGCTGGTATCAGCAGAATGACCAGACAGCCTTACCTCGCAATATTGCCAATAAAACCGCGTTTGAAAATGCCATGATGCTGGATATTGCGATGGGCGGTTCGACGAATACGGTACTGCACTTACTGGCGGCTGCGCAGGAGGCTGAAGTTGATTTCAGCATGGCAGATATTGATCGTTTATCCCGTATTGTACCGCATTTAAGTAAAGTGGCGCCGTCTACCCAGAAATACCATATGGAAGATGTGCACCGGGCTGGTGGCGTTATTGGCATTTTGGCGGAGCTTGACCGAGCCGGATTATTAAATGCTGATACACCGCATATTGCCGGTAGCTCATTAAAAGAAGTCCTGCAAAAGTGGGACATTAAAACCACCAGCGACCAGCAGGTAAAACAGTTTTATCAGGCAGGTCCGGCGGGTATCCGTACCACGCAGGCATTTTCACAGGATTGCCGTTATCCGTCGCTGGATGATGATCGCGAGCATGGCTGTATCAGAAGTAAAGAACATGCGTATTCACAGGATGGTGGTTTGGCAGTGCTGTTTGGCAACCTGGCACCGAATGGCTGTATTGTGAAAACAGCAGGTGTTGAAAAAGAAAACCTGGTATTTAATGGCACCGCCCGGATTTTTGAAAGCCAGGATGCGGCGGTAGACGCGATTCTGGGAGGCAAGGTTGTTGCCGGTGATGCGGTTATTATTCGTTACGAGGGGCCAAAA
>CAZXTH010000056.1:4367-11361 GCA_964643585.1 uncultured Pseudoalteromonadaceae bacterium | reverse complement strand
TGCAGGAAATGCTGTATCCGACCAGCTATCTGAAATCAATGGGTTTAGGCAAAGCCTGTGCGTTGATCACGGATGGCCGCTTCTCTGGTGGTACTTCAGGATTGTCTATCGGTCACGTATCGCCGGAAGCAGCTGGAGGCGGAGCTATTGCGCTAATTGAAGATGGTGATGGTATCGAGATCGATATTCCTAAGCGTAAGATCCATATTGCTGTTACTGAGACTGTATTGGCAGAACGGCGGGCAGCGATGGAGGCTAAAGGTGCGAAAGCCTGGAAACCACAAAACCGGCAGCGGCTGGTCAGCCCGGCGTTAAAAGCGTATGCCTTGCTGGCAAGTAGTGCAGATAAAGGAGCGGTAAGGGATTTGTCGCTGTTGCAGGATTAAGCTCATGAACAGGTTATACATACAGTATGACTAGGTTTTAAACTTCGGCCAGAAACAACACACAAAGCCGCCGTGGATCCATCCATGGAGGCTTGGGTCCCGCTCCCTGCGGGACACACTTTGCTTAGTTGTTTCTGCCCTTCGTTTGGCATTTCCAGTGTTTCGGATAGTCGTTCTGGTGTGAAGTACCATGTGCACTTCTGCAACAGCGTCATGGATTTCGCGGTAGCCTAAAGTGCACTCTAGGTGTTTAGTGTAATGAATAATAGCAACAGTGGAGCAATAATGAGCAAGCTGGCAACAGAGCAACAGCGCGCAGAGGAAAGTGATGTAATGCAGCAGTATCTGCGTGAAATTCTGCTGTCGCCGGTTTATCAGGCGGCGGTGGAAACGCCACTGCATACGATGCAGAAACTCAGTAAACGTTTGGGGCATCAGGTGCATCTTAAGCGTGAAGACAAGCAGCCGGTTTATTCATTCAAATTGCGTGGGGCTTTTCATAAATTGCAGAAGGTAAAACAGCAAAATCCGGATGCAGCAGTGGTGTGTGCCTCAGCCGGAAATCATGCTCAGGGTGTGGCGTTGTCGGCAAGTAAGCTGGGCCTTAAGGCAACTATTGTGATGCCGATTACTACGCCGGAAATAAAAGTGGCGGCGGTAAAAGCGCTGGGTGGCAATGTGGTATTGCATGGCACTGCTTTTGATGAAGCCAATAGCCACGCTATTCGTCTGGCTGAAAGCGAAGGTGCGGTTTATATCCCGCCATTTGATGATGCAGATGTGATTGCCGGGCAGGGTACGGTGGCTAAGGAGTTGCTAAGCCAGCACAACCAGCTTAATACGGTATTTGTACCTGTCGGTGGTGGAGGTTTGCTGGCTGGCATGGCGGTTTATATTAAAGCCGTGCAGCCGCATGTGCGGGTTATTGGGGTTGAACCGGAAGATGCTGCCTGTCTTAAAGCCGCGTTAGAGGCTGGAAAACCGGTAACACTGGAACGGGTGGGTCTGTTTGCCGATGGTGTAGCGGTAAAACGTATCGGTAATGAAACCTTCAGGCTGGCACAGTTCTTTTGTGATGAAGTCATTACTGTCAGCAGTGATGAAATTTGTGCCGCAATCAAAGATATTTTTGATGACTTGCGTGCTGTGGCTGAGCCCGCCGGGGCGCTGGCATTAGCCGGGCTGAAAAAATACAGCCAGCAATTAAGTAATAGTACGTTGCCTAAACCTCAGCAACTGGCGGCAGTGCTCAGTGGTGCCAACCTGAACTTTGACACACTACGTTATGTATCAGAGCGCTGTGAACTGGGGGAAAGGCGAGAAGCCGTATTTGCTGTAACCATTCCTGAAGAAAAAGGCAGTTTCCGTCGTTTTTGTCAGACATTGGGCGGACGGGCAATTACCGAATTTAATTACCGCTATGCCAGCGATAATAAAGCCCATATTTTTGTGGGGATCAGGTTACGTTATGGCGAACAGGAACTGAATACCGTAAAACAAGCATTAACCCAGGCGGGATATCAGTATCAGGATTTATCCGATGATGAACTGGCAAAATTGCATGTCCGGCACATGGTGGGAGGCATGCCTGCCCGGCAGCTGCAGGAACAGGTTTACCAGTTTAATTTTCCGGAATACCCAGGGGCATTGATGAATTTTCTGAATACGCTGGGTGAAAAGTGGAATATTACCTTATTCCACTACCGCAACCATGGCGCTGCAACCGGTGATGTGCTGGCCGGTTTTGAAATTGCTGATCACAATGACATTGCTGCTCATCTGGATACGCTGGGGTATGAATACCGCCGGGTAACTGATAACAGCAGTTACCAGGCATTTTTAACTGCTGGCTGACAAACTGCAGTAAATGGCTTTGGAGAGTGAAGACAACGCTTTGCGTTCAGCGCAGAAAGCGTTGTACATAGCTGCAGCTGGCGTGTATCTGGTAATGCTGTGATTTTGCCCAGCTCAGCGCATTGCGTACCAGCTTTTCTGCAAGGCCTTTGCCACGGAATTCTGCTGGTACATAGGTGTGGGTAAAGTTAATTTGCTGGCCGGAGAGTTCATATTCCAGCACGGCTTCTGCATCATCCATACTCAGCACAAAACGATGCAACTCTGGTTGATGCTGAATAATCAGATGGTCCATTTATTCCTCCTCCAGCCAGGGAGTGGCAGGTAATAATGCCAGATGCTGGCTGTAACGTTCCATATTAAAAGGTTTTTTGTGTTCTATGACGTCGATCATCTCCGGGCCAAGAGCACAGGCAATCAGTTCGATAGCTTCCTGCTGGCTGTTGCCGGTCATGCGCAAGCGCATCAGAGTTTCACTGACGATTTTAGGGTATTGATCGGCCAGCTGATTTTCAACTACTTCAAACAGCATTTGCTGATCAATCAGATCATTTTCGCTCATGGCAGGGGCCCCGTATGATGATGGCGTAAGCGGCAGTATGAGAGATTCATCCGCAATTGCAAGTATGGCAGGCAAATTTTGCCTGTGCTGAGTTCGTAAACAGTAAACAGTGATCAGGGTTTTACGGTAAGATGTGCCAGGCTTTCTGAAATCGGGACTAACCGGCGTTGTTTACACCATGATAAGGCCAGTTCATCCATTACCTGAGCCTGGATTGACACGGTCAACCAGGTAGCTGACGGGTCTTGTTCCAGGATGCATTCTGTCGGGTTACGCACATCAAGGTAAGCCTGGTTATGGCCTGCGGCCGGCTCCATGAGCACGACATGGGCCTGTTGCTGGCGATCATGTTTCTTCATGCAATTCTACCTGCTGCTAAGTCCGGATACTGACTATTTAATAAACATTAACGATCGGCTGACAGTCTCTTAGCCTTAATTATTGCGCATAATGCAAATGATTGGAAGTTATTTTGGTGTTTCCGCTTTGTGAATTTGTACTGATACGCCGAAAATCATCAGCATGAAAATCGGCAACATACTGAGACAGCGAAGAAAACTTCTAGGGAAAACTCTGGAGGATATCGCTTTTATTGCAGAAACGGATGCCGGGAATTTATCCAGAATTGAACGGGATGAACAACGCCCTTCTCTGGATCTGCTTGAAGCTATTGCTGATGCATTAGGTGTTCAGGTTTCTGTATTGTATCAGGAAGCCGAAGAGCAAAATAATCCGAAAACGATGGAACAGCGCAGCCGTTACAACGAGCAACCACAAATGGATGCTCAACTGGCCCTGTTGATTAAACATTATTACAGTTTAACGGCGGAAGGCCGTGAAGTCGCCTGCAATCTGGTCGCTGCTCTGAAGAAAAGCCACCATACTAAATCTTCTTCATAAATAACAATAAAAAACCGGAATGACATTTCTGCTATTCCGGTTTTATTTGGTTCAGCACTTATAGCGCCAGCGTTTTTTCACCCCGTGAAATCCCGGATATTCCGCTACGTACCACTTCCAGTACCGGTACGGTGCCCAGTGCCTGAATAAATGCGTCCAGTTTGTCGCTGGCTCCCGCCAGTTGAATGGTATAGGTAGTCGGAGTGACATCGATAATCTGGCCCCGGAAAATATCGGCACAGCGTTTAACTTCTTCCCGCTGGCTATTGCCGGGTTTTACTTTGACCAGCATTAACTCGCGCTCGATATGAGCTGCTTCACTGAGATCCGATACTTTTACTACTTCAACCAATTTATGTAGCTGTTTGGTAATTTGCTCGATAACCTGATCATTACCATGCGTGACCAGTGTCAGCCGCGATAAGGTAGGGTCTTCGGTGGCCGCAACATTAAGAGAGTCGATGTTGTAACCACGCTGGGCAAACAAACCAACCAGCCGTGCCAGTGCTCCGGATTCATTTTCCAGCAGAACAGAAATAATATGTCGCATGATCAGGTCCTCTCTGTTTTGCTCAGGAACATGTCGTTCATTGCCCCGCCCGGTATTTGCATCGGATACACATGCTCTTTCGGGTCGATATGTATATCCAGAAATACCAGTTGATCTTTAGTTGCGAAAGCTCGCTCTAAAGCAGGCTGCAGTTCTTCCGGTTTGGTTACCCTGATACCGGTATGACCGTATGCTTCAGCCAGTTTGACAAAATCAGGTAAGGAGTCCATGTAAGAGCTGGCATAGCGGGATTCATAATTCATATCCTGCCATTGCTTTACCATTCCCAGATAGCCATTATTCAGGTTAATAATCTTTACCCCGAGGCCATACTGTTTACAGGTCGACAGTTCCTGAATATTCATCTGAATCGAGCCTTCACCGGTAACACACACTACATCAGCTTGCGGGTTATTAAGCTTTACCCCCATAGCTGCCGGTAAGCCAAAACCCATAGTGCCGAGGCCACCAGAGTTAATCCAGCGGTTTGGCTTGTTAAATTTGTAATACTGGGCGGCAAACATCTGGTGCTGGCCAACATCACTGCAAACATAGGCATCACCCTTGGTGATTTTGCTGACCTGTTCAATAACATACTGCGGCTTCAGTAACGGTGTATTGTGCTCATAGCGGCCACCATGTACTTCGCGCCATTGCTCAATTTGTTGCCACCATTGGTTCAGCGCAGAAGTATCTGGTTTTTTCTTCTTCTGCTTAATCAGTTCCAGCATCTCTTCCAGTACCGGCTGCACCAGTCCGACAATCGGAATATGAGCATTAATCGTTTTAGCAATACTGGCCGGGTCAATATCGATATGAATAATGGTGGCATCGGTGCAGAATTTTTTCGTATTGTTGGTGACACGGTCATCAAAACGGGCACCAACAGCGAGGATGAGATCAGCGTGGTGCATGGCCTGGTTGGCTTCATAGCTGCCATGCATGCCCAGCATCCCCAGGAATTGCTTATCTGTACCCGGGTATCCGCCTAATCCCATCAGCGTATTGGTGACAGGAAGATTCAGTAATTTGGCCAGTTCAGTCAGTTCTGTAGCAGCGCGTCCAAGAATAACTCCGCCACCGGAGTAAAGTACCGGCCGCTTTGCCGCCAGTAGCGCGGTAACGGCTTTTTTTATCTGGCCACTGTGCCCTTTCAGTTTTGGATTATATGAGCGCAGTTTTACGTCTTGCGGGTACTGGTACGGATATTTCTGGGTCGGGATAGTCATGTCTTTAGGAATATCCAGCACCACCGGACCGGGGCGGCCGCTCTGAGCGATATAGAACGCTTTTTTAATCAGATAGGGAATATCTTCAGGACGGCGGACTGACATATTGTGTTTTACAATCGGCCGGGAAATGCCGAGCATATCTGTTTCCTGAAAGGCATCGTCGCCAATCAGGTGGCTCATTACCTGACCGGTTAAAACGACCATTGGAATAGAGTCCATATAAGCTGTGGCAATACCGGTAACGGCATTGGTTGCGCCAGGGCCTGATGTCACGAGCACGACACCGGCTTTACCTGTAGCCCGGGCATAGGCATCAGCCATATGTGTTGCTGCCTGCTCGTGGCGCACCAACACGTGTTTGACTTTATTCTGCTGGAACAGGGCATCGTAAATATGCAGCACTGCCCCGCCGGGGTAACCGTAAACATATTCGGTCCCTTCATCTGCCAGGGCACGAATCACCATAGCCGCTCCGGATAACATTTCGGCTTGTTTCGATTGGCTTGTCATGTTGTTTCTCATCTTGTCGGTAAGCAATAGCAAAACACGGCATACCTTAAAGGTATTCCGCCGGGTGTGATACGTGGACAGGTGCAACAGGCATTGCCGTTACAAAATACGCTATGGTGCTGTTATTTATGGTGCTTCTGTGAAGCGTTTTTATGCACCCTGCTAATGTAAGGGATAGGCAGATTGATGTCGATGGTTTTTTGGCGCTTTTCGGGGAGCTTTCTTGCAAAATACCGCCGGTGGACGCATATAGCTGCTATATCCGTAGCTATTCCGGCAGTTTCCTCTGCGTAAGATGTTCTGCCGGGTTTATTCGTATAATGCTCTGCCACAATACAGGTTATTTTGCGGTATAGTACAGGGCATTAATGCTCATCAGATTGAAGGCCTTAAAACGTGATTACTACTCCTATTACCGATGTCAGTATGGAAAATGCCCGCGCAGTGCTGGAAGCGTCAATGCAGAAACTGGTGTTGTTTCAGTTCTGGTCTGCACGCAGTGAAGGTTGTAAACAGCTGACCCCCGTGCTGGAGAAGATTGTCCGGCAATATTCTGAGCACTTGCTGCTGGCAAGGGTTGACTGTGACCAGCAACCCGATCTGGCAATGCAGTTTGGTGTGCAGTCGTTACCCACTGTGATGTTTGTGCAGCAGGGGCGGCCGGTTGATGGTTTCGCCGGTGTGGAAACTGAACAGGCAATTCTGGAAAAGCTGGCAGCACATTTACCAAAACCAGAAGATGAGTTATTGCGCCAGGCTCAGGAAAAAATTGCGCTGCAACAGTATGCAGAAGCTTACCCATTATTAAAGCAGGCGGCACAACTGGCGCCGGAGCGGATTGAAATCACATTGTGGCTGGCAGATGTGTCGGTAAGTCTGGGCCAGCTTTCACAGGCTGAAAGTTTGTTGCAAACCGTACGGCTGGCAGACCAGGACAGCTTATATAAAACGGTTCTGGCAAAACTGCAATTGGCACAGGAAGCTGCGGATACGCCGGAAA
>CAZXTH010000056.1:0-4357 GCA_964643585.1 uncultured Pseudoalteromonadaceae bacterium | reverse complement strand
GGAAATTAAGGCGCTGGAGAGTGCTCTGCAAACTGAGCCGGATAACAACAACCTGAAAGAACAACTGGCAGTGCAGTATCAGGCTGTACAGCGTTCTGAGGAAGCATTGGCGTTGTTACTCAGTGTTCTGCAGCAGGATCTGAATTTTTCAGACAGCAAAAAACTGTATCTGGACATACTGGCATCGTTACCTCAGGGCGATCCGCTGGCCAGCCAGTACCGGCGCAAGCTTTATAGCCTGCTGTACTGATTTTGAATACACCTCTCTTGGGCTCTTCTGTATCTGCTGCACCTGATGCAGCAGCATTATTTTATCAGCTAACCCAGTTGTTGCTGCAATACCGTCAGTACTGGCAACTGGTGCCTTTCAGTTGCTACGAACTGCCGTGGCAACAAGAGCTGACAACATTGTTGTGGTCGCTGGATGAACAGCAACTGGCACAGATTGATCAGCAACCTGCGCTGCAATTACAGTATTTGGGCGATTTTTTTCCGGGGCTGGCGGCCGTGCCTTTATTTATGAAGGCTGACAGGTCTGGAATATATCGTGAGCTGGCTTCTTTGCCCTTCTGGCTGACGAATGGTATCGGTGGCAGAAAACTACAGCAGATAGACGCTATCAGTAGTGTTCTGCCAGAGTCTTCTTTGCCCTTACTGGAATGGTGTGCAGGTAAAGGCCATCTTGGGCGGATGCTGGCTTATCGTTCTGGCCGGCAGGTAACAAGTGTGGAATGGCAGCAAGCGCTTTGTGATGAAGGACAGGCGCTGGCATTACAGTATCAGTTACCACAAACACTGATACAGGCCGATGTATTACAGCCGGATATTGTGTCGTTGTTACAACATAAACAGCAAGTAGTAGCATTGCATGCCTGTGGGCAACTGCATATCCAACTGCTGGAAAAAGCCGCACAGGCTCAATGTAGTCAGTTAACTGTAGTGCCTTGTTGTTATCATCTTATCCCGGCTGAATATTACCAGCCTTTGTCTTCTGCCGGCCTGCAAGCCGATTTAAAGCTCAGCCTGCATGATCTGAAACTGGCAGTGCAGGGGCAGGTAACAGCAGGTGAGCGGATAAGCCGGTTACGGCAGACAGAAACAGAATGGCGTCTGGCCTGGCAGGCATTACGCGAAGATCTGACAGGTCAGGCAGAATACAGGCCACTTGCCTCTGCCGGGAAACATTGGTTTCAGGGAGAATTCAGTGATTTTGCCGGTTGGGCAGCACAGCAACATCAGGTGATATTACCTGCTCAACCGGATTGGCAGCATTATCTGGCGCTTGGGCAGCAACGCAGCCGCATAGCTCGCCGTATTGAACTGGTCAGGCATTTATTCCGGCGCCCGCTGGAGCTATGGCTGGTGTTGGATAAAGCCCTGTTCCTGCAGGAACAAGGCTATCAGATAGAGCTGAAAGCATTTTGTGATTATCAGGTTACACCGCGTAACCTGATGATTCTGGCAGATTTTATGCGAAGTAATTCAGCCTAGGCTACAAAAGCTAACTAGCCCTTGCTCAACTGATAAAGCCTAAGTCCTGTTTTAGGTAGCTGAGTTTCAGCGACTACACTCCTTATTAAGCGTAATTTACCTTTAATGGGTAAATTGCGCTGCTGTCATGGTCAAATAAACAACATTGAACTGTTGGTAAATTCAGAAAATTAATTCCTTTTAATGTTGTAAGGTATTGTTTTATTTTATATTTTAATTGATTTTTTTTAAAGTGACAAAATAAAACATATTAAGCTATTGAAAATTAATGCTGGGTTAATGTATTTTTAATTTATTACATATTTTGATTTTTTGTAAAATAGACAGATATAAGTTGTAGAGGTTATCGTGTCTGAGAAAGGGCTATTTCGTGCAGCTGCGTTAAAACAGCAGGCTGCGAAGCTGGATGGTGAGGTAATTATTGCTCAGCCACTGAGCATTAATGTATTAATAGTCAGCTTATTATTAGCAGTTACTGTTATTGTTGTTTTTTTAAGTATTTCTTCGTTCAATCGTAAAGAAACGGTAACTGGTTATTTAAATCCTGATATTGGCTTGGCAAAAATTAGCTCTCCCCGCTCAGGAACTATCAGCCAGATTTATGTCGGAGATGGCCAGCAGGTTCAGGCCGGAGAGCGATTGGCCCTGATTAGCGTACCGGAGCATTTATCCGGTGGTGATAGCCTGACCGGCAGCCTGTTTCAGGCGCTGCTGCAACAAACCGATTTGATAAACCAGCGTAAACAGCAATTAATCCTGCAATACCAACAACAACAAATGGAATTAAGCAGTCGCTTAACTCTAAGCGCCAATTTATTACATGATATAACGGCTCAACAGCAATTGTTACAACAGCGGCTGGAACTGAATCTGCAGCGTTATCAGAATTTTCAGGCATTAAATAAAACCGGTGCGATTTCAACTAACGAACTGCAACAGCAACATGAGCTGGTACTGAATATACGCCAGCAACTGGCAGAGCTTAACGCCAGTGGGCAAAATCAACTGGCACAAAGTGCCCAGTTACAAGGCCAGTTAGACCGACTGCCAACCGAGCAACAGCAACAACTGGCAGTGCTAGATAGCGATATTTCCCGACTGGAGCAACAAAAAATCGAACTGGATGCCCGCGGCCAGTTATTACTGACCGCCCCGGTAAGTGGTCGGGTAACCAACTTAGTCGCTGAAGTTGGCAATAGCATTCACAGTAACACATCATTGCTCACTATCATGCCTGACAACGCTGAACTACTAGCGGTATTGCTGGTGCCAACCCGTGCCTATGGGTTTGTGCAACCTGGCCAGCGTACACGTTTACGGTTTGATGCCTTCCCGTACCAGCGCTTTGGTTTATATGAAGGAAAAGTGATAAAAACGGCGCAGGCTATCGTGCTTCCAAATGAAGTAGATATGCCTGTCGCCGTACAGGAGCCAGTCTACCGGATAGAGGTAGCACTGGAGTCGCAACACATCCGCGCTTATGGCGCAACAGTCCCGCTCCAATCGGGCATGTTGCTAAGCGCAGATATCGTGCTGGAACAACGCAGTCTGCTAGCCTGGTTGTTAGAGCCGATTTTAAGCCTGAAAGGGCGATTGTAATGCTCGAGGAGAGCAAACCTTTAACCTTAAAATCTCTCAAGGAGAATGATATGCAAGAGTTAACGTTTGAGCAAGTTGAAGATGTGAGTGGTGGAGGAGCTGGCGGTGCAACAGCTAATGGTGCAACAGCTACTAGCATTGCAGGTGGAGGTGCGGCATATGCTGTTGCTCGTGGTGCGGGCTATGGGGTGCGGGCTGGTCTTGCTTTTGGTGCTATTGGTTTTGTTGCCGGTGGAATAATCGGTGGTGCTGTTGGTTATATTGCATATCAGATGGCATAGCCGACACTAACTTGGAGTTACCGATAATGATCGGCAGCTCCTTTAAGGAGAATATATGACTACTACAAATAAAATAGTATTTTCTACCACTATAGCAGTTGTTTTATCTATAGCTCTTAGGTTGTTTGATATAGATAACCCATTCATGATTGCTTTTATTTCTGGGATGGTTTTGACCATAGTTTTAATGGTGGTTGTTATTCCAGATTTACATTTTTTTTCTAAAAATAAAATTCTAAACAATACAATTTTTAAATTTCTTACTTGTTCGGTTTTTTCTTTTTTTATAATGTGTTGCGTTGTTTTTTTGTCTGTTTATGTTGCTAATTAATTAATTTTTTTATCTTGATGAGTATAATTTCTGCACGGTTATGATGGTGGAAGTTCATTAAGGTGACGATTTGGTTAGGTAGTGATAGGTTGTTTTTTGAAATTGAAAATTTGAATAGACTTTCTAAGAGATTAAATTATTACGTGTTTGGGATAATAAAAAATTTTCTGTTTGACCGCATTTTCAATATTTATTATTGGTTTTTCATTCTTTTTTGATTTTAATGATTTTTTAAGGTTTTTATATTTTATAGTGGTTATGGATTTATTGTAAAACAAGAAGTGACTAATTTAAATTCTCATTTTTTGTTTTCTATGATGTCTCAATCTGAAGTGGCTTAATGCGGAGATGTTTGTGAAAATAATAATAACATTGATAATGTTCATATTGGTTTCTATTGGATTAATAACCTTTGTTGCTAACTTAATAGTCTCTGGATGGGATTTTAAAAATATTGCCGCAGTAATATATGCCAGCATTATATCTTTCTTTCTGGGATTTTTTGTCCATAAAGTGTTTTCCAAGCCACATAAGAACTTTAGCCGGGATAAACATTGATCTACCAATCTGAAGCGGCTGAATGCGGCTTGGCGTGTATTGCTATGGTGGCTAACCATCATGGTCATCAGCTTGATTTAAGCTCCCTGCGTAACCG
>CAZXTH010000055.1:5388-12652 GCA_964643585.1 uncultured Pseudoalteromonadaceae bacterium | reverse complement strand
CCAACGGATTGGGAAGAATTTGCCCGGATCACGTTCCCAACCTTTAATATTGCGGCAATCGCTGCGGTGGACATTAAGCCCTTTTCCTGGCGTAGCATTGGCAACAATTTCGTCACCCGGTATTGGGCGGCAGCATTTGCCGAAGGTGATTAACATTCCTTCTGAGCCAACAATAAAAGCTTTGCTCTTCGGTAGTTGCTGTGGGTTTTTCTCGGCTGAATCGCCTGACTCAAAATCACCAAGCAGACGGCGGGCTATGGCAACCGCTAATTGATTACCCAGGCCAATTTCACTGTATAGCTCATCGATCGATTTCTGACGGGTACTTTGCAGTACCTGCTCTATACGTTCGGGGGCAATATCTTCCAGCCGCACATCACCAAGAGCAGAGTTCAGTAACCTTTGTCCCAGAGTTACGGCTTCATTCTGTTGTTGTTTTTTCAGGTAATTACGGATACCCAGAATCGCCCGGCTGGTAACGACATAGTTTAACCAGTTGGCATTAGGTTTACCGCCGGGGCTGGTGACAATTTCCACTGCCTGACCGGTTTCCAGTGGACGGCTGAGTGGGTAAGGGCGGCGATCTACTCTGGCGCCGACGCATTTATTGCCGATATCGGTATGTACGGCATAGGCGAAATCTACAGCGGTGGCACCAATAGGCAGTTCAACAATTTTACCCTTAGGTGTGAAAACGTAGAGCTCATCTGGATACAATTCAGATTTTACATTTTCAACGAATTCGTAGCTGGTACCGGCACTTTGCTGCAATTCCAGCAGGCTTTGCATCCAGCGTTGGGCTTTGATTTGTGCCGTAGTATCACGATGTTCGCCATTTTCTTTATACATCCAGTGGGCAGCAATACCTTTATCGGCCATTTCGTCCATTTCGCGGGTGCGCATCTGGATTTCCACGGGGATGCCATGCGGGCCAACCAGAGAAGTATGCAAAGACTGGTAGCCATTCTGCTTTGGGATGGCGATGTAGTCTTTAAAACGAATTTCAATTGGCTTATACAGGTTATGTACTACGCCTAAAGTGCGGTAACAGTTATCGACAGAATCGACTACGACCCGGAAAGCATAAATGTCCATGACATCATTGAACATCAGCTCTTTGTTTTTCATCTTGCGGTAAATACTGTACAGATGCTTTTCGCGGCCGCTGACTTCGGCAATAATGCCTGCCTGCAGAATACGGTTAACGATCTCTGTCTGGACTTTTTCCAGTAATTCCCGGCGGTTCCCTCTGGCTTGCCTTACTGCTGAAGACAAAGCACGGTAACGCATTGGGTATAGAGCCTGAAAGCCAAGGTCTTCCAGTTCATTCTTGATATTATGAATACCCAGACGGTTGGCGATGGGGGCGTAGAGTTCCAGTGTTTCTTTGGCGATCCTGCGGCGTTTTTCGGGGCGAAGTGCGCCAAGTGTGCGCATATTATGGGTACGGTCTGCCAGCTTTATCAGGATAACCCGGATATCCTGCGTCATTGCCATAAACATTTTCTGCAGGTTGGTAACTTCAAATTCCTGGTAATCTTTGAATTTTACCTTGTCCAGTTTACTGACACCCTGAACCAGCTCTGCCACAGTATTACCGAACAGCCTGGCCAGATCATCACGGCTGTATTCTGTATCTTCAATAACATCATGCAACAGGGCCGCCATCAGTGTTTCATGGTCCATACGCATTTCAGCCAGAATGCTGGTAACGGCAACCGGATGGGTAATATAAGGCTCACCGCTGGAGCGGGTCTGAGGGGCATGCGCATCACGGGCTACAACATAAGCCTGTTGAACCAGGGCCACCTGCTCAGGTGGCAGATACGCACTTATCTGATTTTTCAGGCCTTCAAATAAATACACTTGAGCTCCGGACTATAACAGCAAACAGTGAACGCTTAGCGCGACGCTGTGGGTATGAATTATGAATATACGTCGATTTGCTGTAGTTGCCAACGGCTAAATAGCCGGCAGCTAATGAACAGCCGGCAGATAAGCAAAAGAAGTGAAACGGGTTATCAGTCGTGTTCTGAACCGATGATTGCAGCAACAGCTGCTATTTCTGAAGCTTCCTGTTGTAACTGGTCACGACGTTCTTGTTCGTCCAGAATTGAATTGGTAATCAGACCTTTTTCAATTTCACGCAGTGCCACAACAGTTGGCTTATCATTTTCCAGATCAACCAGTGCTTCTTTACCTTCTACAGAGATCTGGCGAGCCCGGCGAGCCGCAACCAGAATCAAATCAAAGCGGTTACCAATTTTATCTACTGCATCTTCAACGGTTACGCGAGCCATTCAGCACTCCAGCATTCAGGTAGTTTAAGCGTTCAGCTATTACAAAGACCGATTAGTTTACTCTATTTTGTTGGCGGCGCCAATAACTGATCCAGCAGTTCACCGTGGCGGCAATGCTGAGAGGCTGTCAGGTTACGCTGTGCCAGCACAATATGCTCCAGTTGTTGCAGAGCATGTTCAAAATTATCGTTAATGATCAGGTACTCGTATTCATCAGCATGACTCATTTCGCTGCGGGCCTGAGCCATACGCTTTACTATGACGTCTTCACTGTCCTGCCCACGCTGTCTGAGGCGCTTTTCCAGTTCCTGCAAACTGGGGGGCAGAATAAATATACCGATAGCTTCCGGCACCTGTTTTTTAATTTGCCGGGCGCCCTGCCAGTCTATATCCAGAAAGACATCCATACCCTGTGACAGCATTTCACTAATCGTTTTATGTGAAGTGCCATAGTAATTACCGAATACTTCAGCCCATTCCAGAAATTCATTGTCGCCAATACGGACTTTGAAATCTTCCTGTGAAGTGAAGTGATAGTGGATGGTATGTTGCTCGCCCGGACGCGGATTACGGGTGGTGTGTGACACACTGACTTTCATATCCTGATGCTTTTTTAGCAGGGCGCTGATCAGGCTGGATTTTCCGGCACCACTCGGTGCTGAAATAATAAAAAGATTGCCGCTGGAATTTTGCATGTTGTAGCCACGGTTTATAACTGAGAGCAGATTGTAATCATTGCAGTTTGCAGGAGCAAATCAACTATGGAAATAATTGCATTGGCAGATTGCTTTATTAACATATCTGCACTTAAATATCAGTTGGATACCCTCCCTAATTCAGGTGCGATATGTTGTTAAGTCGTAAAATCCTTCTTGTTACCATCAGTATTATTTTCTTCACCGCTGTAGCTCTGACCCTTGTTTCTTTTCAAAAACTAAACCGGCAAACCTGGGATAATCTGACAGATTCCATGCTGTCTTCCAGCGATTTTTATGCTGCGTCTATGGGGGACTGGTTTAAGTCTAAGCGCACTGCGCTGACGGCGCTGCATGCTGCAATTACTAACCGGCCCGACGACCATGACAGCATATTGAGTTATCTGTTGCAGGCAAAAGAAGGGGCTGAGTTTATTACAACCTACTTTGGTACCGAAGACGGCAATATGTACCGTGACTCAGGTTATAACACCGTTGCAGGTTTTGATCCCAGAGTACGAGACTGGTACCGGCAAGCGTTACAGAGCAATGGTATGATTGCCAGTGATCCTTTTATTTCAGCTAGTACCGGAATACTGAACGTCACTATTGCACAGCGGGTTACCGGAAATGGCCGAACTCTGGGAGTCATTGGAACCGGTGTTGGCCTGGAACGGATTAATCAGGAAATCAGCAGTATGCGAGTGCCGGGTGATGGCTTCTCATTTCTGGTTTCTTCCAAGGGGCTGATTGTTTCGCATCCGGATGAAAAGCTGCGCAATCAGCCGTTATCTTCAATGGATAGCGATATTGCCATCGGTGATGTGATTAATGCTGATCACAATGCTTTGATTACTCGTGTATTTGGCTCTGCTGAGTTTCTGGTTGCAGTAAGTCCGGTACCGGGCACAGATTTTTATCTGGTGATGGCAGGTAATAAAGCCTTGTTACTTGAGCCCGTACGGGATCTGGTGATTTTTATGATACTGGTTTCTGCAGCGATTGTGGCGCTGGCGATAGTGTTTATGGCGCCTGCGGTTCGCATTTTATTTGCAAATCTGGGCAAGGTTTCTTTTGCGCTGAAAGATATTTCCAAAGGTGGTGGTGATCTTACCCGCAGGATTGAGGTTGCTGGCAAGGATGAAGTTGCTACTCTGGCAACGAACTTTAATGGCTTTGTTGAGCACCTGAAAAGTATTTTGCACAAGGTAGAGCTGGTCAGTCAGCAGGTTACGGCACAGGCGTCTTCTGTTGCGGTATCATCAGAGCAACGTTCTGTGCAAGCCAGGGCACAACAGGATGAAATTACCCAGGTAGCGACAGCGGTTACAGAAATGACATCTGCTACGCTGGAAATCGCCCGTAATGCGGAACAGGCATCCAGCACATCAAATGATTCTGTCAGGCTGAGTGAACAAGGGCGCCAGTTATCCGGAACCTGTGAACGCTCTATCCATCAGTTGGCAACAGAAGTGAATCAGGCTACAGATGTTATCGGGCAACTGGCTAAGCAAAGCCAGCAGATTAACACTATTGTGGCAACGATTCGCGGTATTGCGGAACAGACTAATCTGCTGGCGCTTAACGCCGCAATCGAAGCGGCCAGAGCCGGGGACCAGGGGCGCGGTTTTGCTGTGGTTGCTGATGAAGTTCGGGTGTTGTCACAAAGAACCCACACTTCAACTCAGGAGATTTCTGAGATGATTGGCCGCTTCCAGAGTATGACTACAGAAGCTGTATCTACAATGGAAAACTGCCATAAACTGGCAGAAACCAGTGTTAAAGATGTGGCTAATGCCAGTCAGAGTTTTGATGAAATCGCTGCTGCCATCAAAGGGATCAGTGATATGGCTGCCTATATTGCAACAGCAGCTGAAGAACAAACATCGGTTACTGATGAAATTGGCCGGAATACAGATGCTATCCGCAATGTTGCGGTGGAGTTTCTTGCTTCTTCAGAAGAGGGCAGTTATCAGGCAACTGAACTTAAAAGACTTGCTTCGGAGCTGGATACGCTGCTGCGGCAATTTAAACTGAAATAACGCACTGCCGGTAAAACCGGCAGTGTTATTTTTTAGCTGATTTTAACTTAGCCTTTACCGACAGTGTCAGTGTAAAAGTTGCCATTGGTTCATCACCATGCAGTGAGGGGCAGGTGGCAACCACTGAGACCGTTTTATTTATGCGTTCTCCGGTTTGCAAAGACTCGTCCAGCATCTGATCAATCAGAGCGCCATCGTGACTGATAAAATGCACTTTGGCTTCTGGTCGTTTCAGGAATTGTCCATTTACATCTTTAAAAGCGAAATTGGCATTAATACCTCTGGCCTGTGCTTTTGAAAACACCAGAAAAGCGCCAGCCAGATCTGCACCTATTGCCAGAGCACCAAAGTAAATACTGCCTAAATGATTTTTTGTTCGCCAGGTATGGGGAATAGTGACTTCAAGTGTTGTGTGATCCATGTAGACAATACGTGGAGAACAAAAACCGATTAGCGGAATATACCGCCATGCAAATAGCTTAAGGCCCCAGTTAGCTTTTCGCAGAGAAATACCCATGAAAATACTCCGGCAGAGATTATTTGCCAGAGAGTAGCACTGGTCTTACCACAAGGCAAACCTCTGCAAGAAAATCCTTCGTACTTTATATATCCGCACTGATTGGGGGCATTTTTTAGAGCGAAATGCTCTGATTTAGAGCATTTCGTTTCTATTTTGGATAATTATTATACTTCTGTTTTTATAAGTTATTGATTTTTAATATTAATTAATATTATCAGGTGTTTAGATGGCTAAACGCCTAAATGTTTACTAATAGTGCATCTCTGTTATTATTCTCTAAAAATCATAATTGATATGTTTTTATTCTTTTTTGAAATAAATAGGTGTGGGATGCGTAATAACTATCGGCTTTCTTCCCTGGCAATTGCTCCATTGAGCCTTATCGTCAGTGGTGTTTTACATGCTCAGGAACCTGCAGCTCCGGCTAAAGTTGAGCGTATTGCAGTAACCGGTTCACACATTAAACGGGTACATAATGAAGATGCGACGCCAGTGTTTCAGTTAAGCGCTGAAGATATTGCTGTCAGCGGCAAAGTGACCTTAACGGATGTATTACGTGATCTGACCATCAATGCTGGTAACAGCTATGACGAGCAGTATACCGGTAGCTTTTCTGCCGGTTCGGCGTCTATCGGGCTACGTGGCCTAAGCCCGAAAAATACTCTGGTTCTGGTAAACGGGCAGCGTATTTCCAACAATGGATTTGCTTTGAATACTCAGGATACGTTTGCCGATCTGAACGCCTTGCCGTTAAGTGCTGTAGAGCGGATCGAAGTATTAAAAGATGGTGCATCGTCAGTATATGGTTCTGATGCTATTGCCGGGGTGGTCAATATTATTCTGCGTCGTGGTTATCAGGGAACCGAGATCAAGTTATCCGGCGGTGGAGCCACTGAAGGCGGCCTGAAACAGATCGGTGCAGGTTTGGTGACCGGGTTTGGCGATATTTATCAGGATGGCTATAACGTTACCGCATCATTTGATTATTTTGATCGTGAAAGGCTGGATGCCAGTGACCGCAAGCTAACCCGTTCTGGTGACTACCGCCATTTACCCGGTGGCAGACTGGCAGGCTGGAGTGCGCAAGGGGGAAATTATCTGACAGATCCCAGAAATCCACAGGCATTTGAAAATTGCCCGGATGGCTCGGAATTACGTGCAGGCAGTGATTTTAACAGCACTTATACCAATGATGTCTGTGCCTTTAACGCGCAGCCTTATAATACGCTGCAGCCAGAAATTACCCGCCGTCAATTTTCGTTACAGGGAACTTATCAACTGACCGAAAAACTTCAGAGCCGAGCCGAGTTTTTATATAGCTACAATGATTCAGCCCAGATCTTCAGTGCACCATTAGCGGTTGGCCCCGGTTTAAGAGCATATAATCGTGAAACCGGTGGGCTGGTTGATATTCCGGTTGTGTTTCCGGTTGGACATCCGAATAACCCGACATCTGCGCCATTGCCTTTTGAAGCATCATTATTTGAAGTTGGCCCGCGACTGAAAGAGAACAATCAGATTTTTAAACGTATTCTGGCCAGCCTGAACTATGAAGGTGATAACTGGGACTGGAATCTGACAGCGCTGAACTCATCGAGCAGGCAACGGGAAGAAGTGGATAACTTCGTTGATCGTTATGTGTTTGAACGTGTGCTGGCAGACGGCAGTTACGACTTTATTAATGGTAATAATCCGCAAAGCCTGGTG
>CAZXTH010000055.1:5052-5378 GCA_964643585.1 uncultured Pseudoalteromonadaceae bacterium | reverse complement strand
CGGGTAGTTATGAAATTTCTGCCATCAACCTTACCGCCAGTACGGTGCTGGCTAATCTGAGCAGTGGTGAACTGGCGTTTGCTGCCGGTGTTGATTTCCGTCAGGAAGAAATGAATGCTGGTACATCAGAGCAGGTGTTATCCGGTACTGAACTGAGACCGGCGATTAATCTGGTTGATGGTAAACGTAAAGTCTGGGCAGGCTTTGCAGAGCTATCAATTCCGGTTATTCAGGATCTGACCGTTGATCTGGCCGGGCGCTATGACCACTATGACGATTTCGGTAGTGCGTTTTCACCGAAAGTAGGCGTGCACTATATTGTTAAT
>CAZXTH010000055.1:0-5042 GCA_964643585.1 uncultured Pseudoalteromonadaceae bacterium | reverse complement strand
ACGGGCTTCGTGGTCACGTGGGTTCAGAGCGCCATCATTACCGGAAATTGCTAACAGTAATACCGTAAGTTACTCCAATGCTAATGATCCTAATGACCCGGTTGAAGCAGGCCGGCGGGTTGGTTTTACACAATTCCGTGCCGGTAACCCGGAGCTGGAAGCTGAGCGTTCTAAAAACATTAATGCTGGCGTGATCTGGTCGCCGACCCGCAATTCCAGTTTAGGATTTGATGTATACCGCATTGAGCAGGATAAAGTGATTGCGTCGGATAACCTGCAGTTTATTCTGAATAATCCTCAGCTGTATGCTGATCGGATTGTACGTGACAGCGAAGGCCGGTTGCTGACGATCACTAACCAGTTCCGTAATCAGGGAGTACGTTCAACCTCTGGTTTTGACATTGACTACAGTTACAGCCTGGAAGTCGTAGATGGTCACCATTTACGGTTTAATACCGTATGGTCGCATTTGTTAACCTACAAGCAGGCACTGGTTGCCGGACAGCATAAAGTAGACGGTGCCGGTAATAACCAGTTTGGTGCTTTGCCTGAGTGGAAAAGCAACACCAGTATCAGCTGGCGCCATAGTGACTGGCAGGCCGTGCTCAGTGGAGCTTTTACCAGCGGTTACGATCAGAAAATTGCGGACCAGACCAGCAACCCTGGGCTAAACAGCCGTGTTGCCAGTAATTTTCAGCTGAATTCTCAGCTGAGTTATGCAGGTTTTGATAAGACTCAGATTGCATTATCTGTCAGTAATCTGCTGGACAGAGATCCGCCTTTTGACCCGGCAGCCGGTTCAAATTACTTTGATATTACCCAATATAATATCAGAGGCCGGGTGGTTAGCCTGTCTGTCAGTTATCAGTTGTAATAAGCTCTGGCTGCCGGTATTTAACCGGCAGCGTCTTCTTTCCGGTAAGTACAAAAACAGCCTTTTCCACGGTTCTTGGCCTGATACAATGCAGTATCAGCTGCCTGCAGTACCTGTTCCGGCTCTGTTGTCTGCGGGTTTATCGGGGCAATACCAATACTTATTCCAATAGTGATAGTCTGATTATTGAGGGTATAGGGTGCTTTAATTGCGTCAATCAGCCGCTGTGCCAGCTTTTCTGCATGGGCTGTTGTGCCTTGCTGCAACACTGCAAATTCGTCCCCACCCTGACGGGCAATAATATCGGTATCACGGCAATTATGCTTTAAGCGTTCTGTGACAGCCAGTAACAGTGCATCACCTGCAGGATGCCCTAAAGAGTCATTCACAGCTTTAAATTTATCCAGATCCATGACCAGCAGAACGGATGAAGTGCCGTTGCCAGCAGCATCGACAGCATTTTGTAATGCTTCCTGAAACATTGCCCGGTTTGCCAGCCCTGTCAGATTATCATGGCGTGCCATATAAATAATTTTAGCTTCAGCCTGTTTGCGGGCTTCGATGTCTTCCAGCACTCCGACCCATTCAGGGTGTGTGTCGTCTGTCAGTTTTACGGCCCGGGCTCTTACCCAGTGCCAGTCGCCGTCCTGTTTTCTGATGCGGCACTCAATATCCAGCGGAGTGTTATTTTGCTCACATTGTTGCCAGTATTGCTCTACCTGTTGTTGTTCAGCAGGATGCACTCTTAGTGTCCAGCTGTACCCAAGAATTTCCTGTTCTGGTTGTCCGGTCAGTTCTTCCCAGCCGGTGGCAGCAAGCAATGTTCCCGGCAACTGGCTACGCCAGAAAACCAGTGCGCCGGCTTCAGCTACTGCGCGGTAGCGCCGCTCGCTACGGGCAATATTGCTGGCCAGTTGCCTGGCATCGGCGGCTCTTTTATGTAAAGCCGATTCAGCCTGGGCAAGGCTACGGCGTAAAATCTCAAATTCAGTCACTGTACTGGGAGGTGCTGCCCGGGCGGCTGAAATATTTTCACCGGCGATAACCCGGGTGCTCTGAGCAGCCAGAGCCCTGATAGGTGACAGAATTCTGCGAGCCAGTTCTGCTGCTGCCAGCAATGCAACTATGGCGGCAATAATACCGCCGATAGCAATACCCAGCAGCGGGCGTTGCCAGTGGGAGGCAAAAAGCTCCAGTGGTTCACCAGCGACTATTGCCCAACCCGGAGTGTTATCCAGAGTGCTGAACGCAAAAATAACCTCGGTGCCTTCTTTAGTTGAGGCTTCAAATACTCCTCTTTTATTGCCTGATGCCAGCAATTTATCCCAGTCAGGAACATGGCGTCCGGCATAGCGCTCTGCCTCTCTTGAACGGGCGACGATATAGCCCTGGCTGTCTGTTATGGCGGTCAGTAATTCTGAGAGATTTGATGTTGTTTTGTTATGCAGGCGGAATAGCTCAGCGGCTCCGGCGTACATAACGAGTACCGAAGGTTGGGTTTCATGCTGATAAGGTACGGCAACCGCCAGCATTGTGCGTGGTTCTGCTGTTGCAATCAGATCGGATAATCCTGGTTTACCGGTATGCAGCACCTGACTTACCAGTTGTTGAATTTCCGGGGTGGCAGAAGTGATACTGAGCCGGGTTTCTACTGTTATTTTGCTTTGGTCTCCAAAACCTGCGGCAGCCAGCCAGGAGCCTGTTTCAGACGGGGCACTTGCGGTTGAGCTGAGGACCTGCGATAACAGTTGCAGCATGGTAAAGTGCTGCTCAATTTCTTCTTCGATGGCATGAGCCAGCATGGCTGCTGTATCCTGCAAGCGCCTTTCTGAGCTGTTACGGAATTCCTGCCCGGCCAGCCACATTGTCAGGGTGCCGGCCAGCATAACCGGTAAAAGTGTGACCAAAACCAGTACAATCAGGTAGGAGTAGAGGCTTTTATTTTTGCCTGCTATTGCCGTAAGGGTAGCCAAGTCTGTATTTTTCATCCTGTACTATCCCGCGCCTGGCTGATGATTTTCGCTGTAACATAAAGGCAGATGATAGTTAATGATATATCGCTGCTTTGCTAAAAGTACAGGTATAAGCGGTATAAATGATTTTACTCTTGAATTACTTGGGCAGGCTTTTTGCGTTCAGCAGTAAATTTCTGGCGTATTTATCTGATTCTCCGGCCTGAATGTCTTGCTGTTAACACTCAAAAATGATAATAATTCTTATTAAGCTTTAAACTAATATACTTTGTCAGGGGAAGCCAGTTATGGCCACCGATAAGATCGTCCCACAAAGCGATGCGCATGTGCTGTATCGCAATCACCATGGTTGGTTACTGGGATGGCTCCGTAAAAAATTGCGCTGTCCGCATGATGCTGCTGATATGGCTCATGATGCTTTTTTACGTGTACTGGGTGGCAGTGACATTGCTCTACTGAAAGAACCCAGAGCTTATTTATTGGTTGTGGCAAACCGGTTGCTGATTAACCGTTATAAACGTCATGTGGTTGAAACGGAAGCATTGCAGCAGATTGCCGTACTGATGGAAGATGCTGAAGACAAAGGCCCGGAGGATTTAACGGCTGTCAGGCAGTTATTGGCCAGAATCCTTGGTATGCTGGCAGAAGAACTACCTGAGCAGGTCAGAAAAGCGTTTTTACTGGCCAGGGTTGATGGGTTGAGTTATGCCGAAATCGCGTTGAAACTGAAAGTGTCAGAAAGCAGTGTAAAGCAATATCTGGCTAAAGCGCTGGCACATTGTCATGCAAGGCTGTTTGACAGCCTGCATGATAATTAACCGGATAACAGGATCGTGATTATGACGTCTGAATCAATTGACAGCGGCCAGAATAACGTGCGGGATATTGCGGCGGAATGGGTTGTCCGTTTGCATGAAGCATCGAAAGAAGAAAAACCTCAGTTACTGAAACAGTGTGACAACTGGCTGGCAGAGCATCCTTCGCATCATAAGATTTTCAGTCAGATGAGCCGGATGTGGGATGCTGCCGCTTATGTACCTCCACGTAAAAGGCAGGGCTCAGTATTGTCAGTTGCTGTTGCGTTGGTATTACTGATGGGAGCATCGTGGTTGTTGCCCTGGCAGTACTGGATGGCAGATTACCGGACTGCCACGGGAGAAGTACGGACACTGACGCTGGATGATGGCAGCCAGATTATTCTTAACAGTCGCAGTGCGGTGTCAGTTGATTACAGCAAAGGGTATAGGTCGGTGCAGCTGGTAGCCGGTGAGGTGCTGGCAATTGTGGAAAAAGATCCGCAGCAACGGCCTTTCCGTATCAGTAGCCGCGATGGTGAAGCTGTTGCTCTTGGAACACGATATAGTGTCAGGCTGCTTCCGGAATATAGCAGAGCAGCTGTGCAGGAGTCTGCTATTACGGTGACTCCGGCTAGTGTACAGGCTGACCGGGTGACACTGAAAGCAGGGTACGCTGCTGATTTTACCCGCGATGGTGTTGGCGTTACGGTGCCGGTTGCTGCTGAAGCGTTTAGCTGGACAACCCAGCGGCTGATTTTCGTCAATCAACCGTTACCGGAAGTTGTGGCTGAGTTATCCCGCTATCATAAAGGTTTTCTGCGTCTGAAAACGGCAGATCATAAAGCAGTGCCGTATTTTACCGGTATTTTGCCCAGCGATGATCCTGATGCGGCTCTGGCATTACTGGCGGAAGCCCTGGAACTGGATATTAACCGCATTACCCCTTATCTGGTATTTATCTCTCAATCATGAATAAAAGCAGTACCTTTTAAGGTACTGCTTTTATTATGCTTTTTTCTATTCTCAGTTCTTTTTTAAATAAAACTGAAAATAATTCTCATAATTATCTGCCCGATTTTGTCTGCGCTTTGTCATTGATAGTAAGAGGTCTGTTTACCGGGAGGTTTTGTTCCCGGTTAGCGGCTGTGACTATGGCGTGCAGAGTGATTAGCAAACATGAAATTAAAGCGGGATCTTGCCTGTAGCATACTGGCTGGTTGTTGTTTATGGGGTAGCTGGTACAGCGTTGCGCAAGAAAGTGAAAAAGTTGCACTGGATATACCTCCGCAGCCGCTGAGTACTGCCGTGATTAGCCTGGCATCGCAAACCGGGCTGGTTATCGGTGGTAATGCTAATGTGCTGCAGGGGCATCAGGTTCCGGCTTTAAAAGGGGAATTT
>CAZXTH010000054.1:0-12686 GCA_964643585.1 uncultured Pseudoalteromonadaceae bacterium | reverse complement strand
ATTCAGGCATCCATGCCTTCAACGGTTAGCTTAGAGTAAGCTGATTCCTGCTTCTTAGAGACTGCTAGTGTTTGCTCTTATACAACCAGTACCCCAGTAGTAAACCTGCGCAGCCGGAGCATAATGACGCCATTAGCACCCCGGTTTTAGCTGCAGCCAGCAGTTCAGGATCACTGAACGACAGCGTGGCAATAAAAATCGACATCGTAAAACCAATACCGGCTAGCAAACCAATCACCAGCAGGCTGCCGGCAGAAATATCCGCCGGTAGTTTACACAGCCCACTTTTCACCGCCAGCCAGCAACTGAGGCTAATACCCAGTGGTTTGCCAAGCAGTAAACCAGCCAAAACACCCAGCATAATACTGCCGGACACATTGCTATTACCGGCAAAACTGTCCAGGCTTACTCCGGCATTTGCCAGCGCAAACAGCGGCATGATGCTGTACGTTACCCATGGGTGCAACATCATTTGCATCCGGGTAACCGGCGGCAGCAATTCCCGCTGAGCATGGTATAACTGCTTTAATGATGCCTGCTCATTGGTGGCCGGTTGCTTAAACTGCTGCACAGCCTCTGCTGCCATCTGCAGCGCATCATTTTTGCGGTAAAATGCCATCACGGGCGTCATAAAACCCAAAATCACTCCGGCCAGCGTCGGGTGAATGCCCATATGCAGCAAACCGCACCACAGTATGGCTCCTGGTGCAAGATAAGCCCAGGCAGAGCTTAATCCCATCCGCTGAAATAACCAGACTAATGCCATTGCGGCGCCTACCGGAACAATACCGGTATAATTCAGCCCGCCAGAATAAAACAAAGCGATCACTGCAATGGCAATAATGTCGTCAATAATCGCCAGTGACAGTAAAAAGACCCGTACGGCTGGAGGCACAGACTTACCCAGCAATGCCAGCACCCCAACCGCAAACGCAATATCGGTTGCCATCGGAATAGCCCAACCTCTTTGCGCCATCCCTTCATTATTTAAAGCAAGAAAGATCAGCGCTGGGGTGACTACACCGCCAATAGCAGCAATTAATGGCAAAGCCGCTGAACGCAAATCAGACAAGGTGCCATCATAAATTTCACGCCTGATCTCCATGCCAACCATCAGGAAAAACACCGTCATCAAAACATCATTAATCATAAAATGCAGCGAAGGTGTAACCTGATATGACCCAATACCCAGTGTGATGGTGGTATGCCACAACTGCTGATAGCTGGCAGCGTAACCGGAATTAGCCCAGACTAATGCAATAATTGCTGCGCAGAGCAACACCACTCCGCCCACTGCTTCGATATGCAGCAAACGCCCCAGAGAGGAAAAGAATTTTGCGCCAAGAAAACGCGGATAAGCAGATACAGAATATTCTGGCCTTTCAGACATACTAACACTCCAGCGCTGGCGGCCCGACCAACGTTGAAACCTGCCCTGAAAATACGGTTTTTCAGGGCACCCGTAACGATTTAATCAAAACCTGAGCGATAAGACAACCCCGGAAAATCTCACTGTTCAGGCTCTTTACCGCTAAATACTGCAAACACTTCGGCTCCGGTCATCGTTTTGGTTTGATTGGCAAAATCATAAAATGCCGGTTTTTCATCGGTAAAGATTTGAACATCCAGCGCAAACTCATCCGTATCAAACAACCCGGCGGGTACAACATAATGATCGTTTTCTTTCAGGTGATAAAATAAATGGGTGCCGCAATGCTTGCAAAAACCACGGTCGGCCCATGCTGACGATGCATAACGGCTGATATAGTCAGGCCGGCTGAATGTTACCGCCTCACACTGTTCCAGCGTCATAAAGGGGCCGCCACCCCAGCGCCGACACATAGTACAATGACAAATACCAATATGATTGCCCTGCTGATTTACTGTCACTTCAACTTTACCGCACAGACATTTTCCGCTGCGGTTGATAATTTGCTGTGCCACTGGCTTCCCCTTTATTTTTACTGTATAAATAAACAGCCTACACCACTATAAAGAAAACCTCAAGTCAAAGGCCTGACTGGCTCACGGCAGACACTTATTACACAAATATTCACTTGTGTTGTGTTAGCAGCTCCGGTACAAGGAGCACCAGTTTACTGTTTCAATTATCGCTTGTTACTCAGGAGTCTGTTTATGGCGCAAAGCCATTCTGTCACCGAAACTGCCGGCAAACCGGCTACATTTACCGACTGGCTGGGGCTGGCCGTACTGGTGCTGCCTACCTTTTTATTATCACTGGATATGACGGTACTGCATCTGGCAGTTCCTCACCTCAGTGCAGATTTACGCCCAACCAGTGCCGAGCTGCTGTGGATCCTGGATATTTACGGTTTCATGATCGCGGGCTTTCTGATCACCATGGGTACGCTGGGTGATCGTATCGGCCGCCGCCGTCTGTTATTGATTGGGGCAGTAGCCTTTGCCATTGCTTCAGCGTTGGCTGCTTTTTCTACCAGCGCCCATATGCTGATTGCCACCCGAGCATTACTGGGCATTGCCGGTGCAACACTGATGCCTTCTACTTTATCGCTGATCCGCAATATGTTTGAAGTTCCGGCGCAGCGTACTATTGCCGTGACGGTCTGGATGACGGGCTTTATTATCGGTAGTGCCCTTGGCCCGTTGATTGGCGGCGCTATGCTGGAATATTTCTGGTGGGGTTCGGTTTTTCTGCTGGGTATTCCAGTGATGGTACTGCTGTTAATCTGTGGTCCGTTATTACTGCCAGAATTCAAAGACAAAGATGCTGGTAATCTTGATCTGGGTAGTGCATTACTGTCAATTCTGATGGTACTGGCTGTCATTTACGGTCTGAAAGATATTGCCCGCAACGGTATTAACCTGCCCGCGCTTGCCAGCATGCTGACAGGGCTGATCATTGGCTGGTTGTTTATTCAGCGCCAACGGACACTGGCAGAACCGATGTTCGATTTAAAGCTATTTCATAACCGGGCTTTCAGTACGTCTGTACTGGCTCTGCTACTGACCATTCTGGCATTGTCAGGCGCCTGGTTTCTGGTGTTCCAGTACCTGCAGGGTGTACTGGGTTTATCGCCACTGAAAGCAGGCTTGCTAATGGTTCCGGCCACTCTGGTACAAATCAGCGGTTCTTTCTTTATTCCGTGGTTATCACGCCGCATCCGGCCTGGTGTGCTGGTCAGTACCGGCTTACTGATTGCTACCTTTGGCTTTCTGCTGATGACTCAGGTAAATGGCCATGGCACCACCGGCTTCCTGATTGCGGCCACCATTATTATGGGTCTGGGTGTGATGCCTATGACGATTCTGGGTACTGATCTGGTGATTGGCTCTGCCCCCCCAGCCAAAGCCGGAGCCGCATCAGCAACATCAGAAACTGCAGCAGAGTTGGGTATGGCACTGGGTATCGCGATTATCGGCAGTGTAGGAACAGCTATTTACCGTAAAACCATGCTGGCCGGTATGCCAGAAAGCATCACTGCAGACCTGGCGGAAGTCGCTGCAGATACACTGGGTGGCGCACTCAGCGTAGCAACGCAGCTGACAGAAGCCGACAGCAGCCAGCTACTGGCCGCCACGAGCCAGGCATTTACGCTGGCACTTCATACCAATGCCGTTATTGGTGCTGCTATTGTCACCGCCACTGCTATCTTTACGGCATTGTTTTTAAAGCACGTTCCGGCGTCAGGCGGCAGCAGCCATTAACTTTGTGGTTACTGAACAGCGCAACAACTGTTCAGTAACCAACAAACCTGTGGTGCTTAATTACCCAGCCCGGCAACACATTCAATTTCTACTTTTGCATTAAGCGCCAGCCCGCTGGCAGCAAAAGCACTACGCGCAGGTAACGGCTCTCTGAAAAACGTCCGGTAAATATCACTGGCTTTTGCCCAGTCATCCATATCAGCCAGCATCAGGCTGCATTTGCTGACATCAGCCGGTGTCAGGTTATGTTCCTGTAATACAGCCATAATATTCTGCATGGCCTGTGTCATCTGGCTCGAAATATCACTACCGGCAAGTGTCATCGTTCCCGGAAAATTACCCAGTTGGCCAGACAGCCACAACATGCCACCTGCTTTACGGGCACTGGAAAACGGCAAGCGGGAATCATCACCACGATAAATAAAACGGCCATTTTTCAGCACATGAGCAATACTGCGGCTGTTATTGATGTCAGCAAAAGGGTCCTGGTCTAATACCAGCAGATTCGCCTTTTTACCCGAAGCGATGGTGCCCACGCTATCAGCAATCCCAATCGCCAGAGCGCTGTGTAACGTTGCAGCCTGAATAGCTTCTGCCGGAGTCAGCCCTCCTTGCTTAACTAATAGCTGCAATTCATGGTGCAACAACGGAAAAGCTGCCTTATCGTCTACCGAATCAGTACCGGCACTGATTCTGATACCATGCTGATGTGCTAGTCTGGTCAGAAAGATACCATGCTGATACATCACCTCGCGGTTGGAACCGGTATGGCGGTATTTCTCAAATACTGTCAGGGTTGCGTCAAGAATAGTGCCGTGCTGCTGCATGCTTTGCAGCAATTGGCTGTAACGTTCCGGTTGAAATGAAGCATCATGCTCAGCTTGCGGGATAGTTGCGTTTTTACGACGCCAGGCAACATAGTTCTCAATAATCTGAGCTGACAAATCAGGTACATGCGAAATCACTTCAACTCCGGCTTCAACAACCGATTGTGGTGTATCCGGCCCGATAAAAGCATGAGACCAGACTTTCAGCCCTGCTTGTTTAGCCGCTTCGGCCAGTTTACTGACCACCGTTGACGGTACGCTGGCATAAATCTTAATACCACTGGCACCTGTGCCTAATGTACGCTGCATCAGGGCTGCAAAATCTGTGTCGCTGTTTACTGCCCGCATCCAGTCTGTGTCGCCGGGCTTTTCGCCCAGCGCAGAAGCCACTGTTCTGGGATCATTAAAAAACAAACGCCCTCCCAGTATCACCGAATAATAAATATCCGGTGAGGGTATCAGGTCCAGCTGCGCACTGCGTTTCAAACCTGCCAGTACACGTACGTCCCCACCCATATCCCGGACAGAGGTAACGCCTCCCCGCAGTAACTTTTGCAAACGTTGGCGGGTAATCACCTGATTATCAGAGCCTTCCGGCACAGTAGCATGATGCACATGGGCATCAATCAGCCCCGGCAGCAGATATTTACCTGCCAGATTCACTTCAGTGTAGCCTTTCGGCAGCCGCTTACCGGCCGGGAGAACATCGGCAATCAGCCCATCTTTTATTAATACTGTTTGCGCCGGACGGATCTGCAGTTTTTCAACATCAACCAGATTGACATGTGTCAGTGCAATATCGGCAGTATAAGCAGGCGTAACAACCAGAGGTAAAACAGTGAGTAGCGAGAACACTATACGCATCTTATTCTTTTCCATGTTCTTTTGATTTGCTGTTCACTATATCGTCACTTTCACCTTCTGAGTACTGTATCTGACTGATAAAAAAACTGATTAGCCGCTATCCGGCCTCAACCGGGAAATCTCAGCATATAAAGCGGGACATAAAAGAAATGTAAACACGACACCAGCACAATACCAAGCTGTGCGGGTGTCGCTTGAGCAGGAAAGGCTATACCTTAAAGATATAACCTTTTTTATAGCACCAGTGCATCAGCACGTAGGACACCAGCAAGAAGCTGATGGCAAACGCCAGCGAACCATTCATACTGCCGAATGCCGGCTCAAATACATTATTAAACAGCCAGGTATGCAATACGCCATCACCAACCGGAACCATCAACAACACTCTGGCAGCCACGCCTGCAAACATAAAAAATAAAATCGCGTTAGCGCCGAATACCACAAAAGGCGCGCCCCACAAACGGTAACCTTTAACATCACACAACCACATGCATGCTGCCAGTACCAGACAGGCGTAACCACTGCTCAGCAGTACAAAGGTGGGAGTCCACAAACTTTTATTAATTGGTAAGGCGCTATCCCATAATAAACCCGCCCAGACCGCAATCAGGCCCCCGAGCAACAGCAATCTGATTTTATGGCTCATACTATGGTTAGTCTGTAAAAATTGCGCAGCCAGTACACCAGACAGACAGCTTGCAATTGCTGGCAACGTGCTGAATATCCCTTCGGGGTCGAATGCGAAAGGAGTGGCTTCCCGGTAATACACATGTTGTGCACCCAGAATCAGTTGGTCCAGCCAGGCAGCAAAGCTGTTACCAAACTCCATTAAGCCAATATACTGGTTACCATGACTGTCGTGATAAGGCATATACCACATTCCAGCCAGATACAGGGCACAGACACCAGCCAGCCACAGAATCCGTCCTCGGGTACCGCAATACAATACGATCAGCACCGTACAGATATACACAATACCTATTCGTTGCAGCACTCCCAGCCAGCGCACGGTTGATAACCTTTGCTCCAGCCAGCTGTATGCCGGATCGCGGAAATTATAATAAAACAGTGCCAGAAACAGCCCAAGAATAAACAGCTTAAAGGTGCGCACAGCTGCAGCTTTTATTACATCAGACTTAGGTAAAAGCTGTTGCCGTTGCATACTCAGCTGCAATGACATTCCCACGATAAAAATAAAAAACGGGAATATGAGGTCTGTCACTGTCCAGCCATGCCATTCAGCGTGGCGCATCGGGCCATATACGTACTGCCAGCTGCCAGGGTTATTCACCAGAATCATCGCGGTAATTGTTAATCCGCGAAACACGTCCAGGGCCAGCATCCGTTGTGGGGGAATATTCGCCAGTACCTGCTGGCAATGCCGCTTTACTGCTCCGAGCATTAATCCACTCCTCCCGGCAATGTAACAGGCAACTGCCCCTGAGCCGGTTTTTTACCCAGTAATACTTCCGCCAGTGCCTGATAAACCGGTCCTGAAACCTTACCTGTCAGTGGATCTAAATCAACGTTATAAGCATAAGTTGCCAATGCAATATCAGCGAAAGGAGCATAGTCAGTAATTTCATAGGGTGCTCTCAGACTGACAAACACATGTACTGCTTTTTGCTGTTCAATAAACTGTAATAACTGCAGGAATTGTTGCCGCTGCTCCTGATAGGCTTTTCCAAGATTAGCTACTGCACTGAGATCATCCATGCCGCCAATTTCAGCCAACGTTTGCATCGGAGAAATAAAGCCACTGATTACTACATCTGCTACCGCCAGTTTTGCCTGCGCATCAGCCGTTTTCAGTTGCTGCTGGCTTAGCAGCGTCAGGTTGAGCTTTTGGCCGGTTACCTGCCGTAAAGCCTGAGCCAATGCTTCTGCCTTACTGGTATCCGGCATTAGCAGTACCACTTTGGTTTTAGTGTTTAATTGCAGCGGCCATTGCTCTGCCTGTTGTTTAACCAGCGTAACAGCAGCACGAGCCAGCTCCAGTTCAGCTTTGCGGTGAGCAGGCTGCCCCAAAACCTGTTGTGCAGTTTTAATCTGCTCTGCCAGCGGTTTATCTGATGTGATGAGAGGATATTGCTGCTTCAGCCGGATAATACGCTGATAAGACGCGGTAATCTCTTTCTTATCAAGCTGGCCTTTGTTTGTCGCTGCGGCCACATCTTTAATCAGTTGCGGTAACTGCTGTAACTCTGCCGGACTCTGGATCTTCAACGGCATTAAAGCAATATCTACCCCGGCAGCGAACGTATTTATAACGGCTTCTGTTGGTGTAAAGAAATGACTGATTCCGGCCATATCCAGGGCATCAGTAATAATGATACCTTTGAAACCCAGCTCTTTACGTAAAATATCCTGCATGATGGTTTTTGACATCGTGGCAGGTTTAATCATCACTTCGCCACTTTTAGATACAAAGGTACTGCTGTCCAGCTGTGGATACTGAATATGGGCAGTCATCACCATCCCGGGGTCCTGCTGCCGGATAATCTCAGCGAACGGATAAAGATCGATCTGATTAATCTGCTCAACATTATGATCGACACGTGGCAGGCCAAGATGGCTGTCTACATGCGTATCTCCGTGACCGGGGAAATGCTTAAGTGACGCAATCATGCCCTGCTTCTGCATGGCTTTTAACTGAGCCCCCCCCAGAGCAGCAACCTGTTGTGGGTCTTCGCCAAAGGAACGGACATTGATAACCGGATTTTGTGGATTAACGTTAACATCAATAGTGGGTGCAAAATTCAGATTGATACCCAGCGCTAGCAGTTCTTTTGCCAGAATGTCGCCGGTTACGCTGGCAAAGTGTGTGCCATGCAACGCATAGGTTGCACCAATCGCCATATTTCCGCTGAAAGAGGTTGCCAGATGGCGGGGCATACGTGCCACCCTGCCACCTTCCTGATCAATGCTGATAAACATTGGCTGTTTTAACGGCGACACAGCTGCCGCCTGCTGTAACTGATGATTCAGTGTGACTGTCTGAGGAATATCCCGCAGATTTTCTGAGAACAGAATAACACCGCCGATATCATACTGACTAAGCAACTCTGCCAGTTCAGGTGGAAGGCTGGTTAACGGAGTACGGCAACTACCGGCAGGTACAGCTTCAACACAGTAATAACGGATATCCAGCATCAGTTTCTGAGCAATCATCTGCTCCAGCGTTGGTTGTTCTGTTGCTGCCACGTTTCCCATTGTCAGTAGTCCCAGAGTCAGAAAGCTGTATTTTTGCCAGGAACCGCATTTTACTGTTTTTTTCTGTTCAGACACCCGTTGTTTCCTTATTTTATGCCAGTGAAGACCCCTCGTTCTTCCACTTGCGATATTCACTGCTGCCATACTACAAAATAATTTGCCGACACTGTACCAGCAGCGGCCGCATTAAAGAATAATTTATTTGACAACATTTAAAGACTATCCGTATAGTTTATTCAGGAAGCTGTGTTTATCAAGGTTAACTAATACCTTAATATATAGCAGCACAACACCATACCGGTTAATGGACCAGAGGGCTGTTGTACTATTCCCGCCCGGCATGTTCCAATATGCCGGAAATGAACAATTCCCTGCTGCAGAAATAAAAAATGAAAGGTAAGCAGGCCTGAGGAACAAAATACATGCAATTAACCATGCTGGACTGGAGTGTATTCTTCGGTTATTTCATTATTCTGGCCTTGTCTGGCTGGTATCTTAACCGGAAGCAGTCTGCTAACAGCGATGACTATTTCCTGGCTGGCAATAGTATGCCGGTATGGGCTGTCGCTATTTCTGTGCTGGTTACCTCACAATCTGCGGCAACCTTTCTTGGCGGCCCGGATATGGGTTTCCGCGGTAATCTGACTTACCTCGCTACCAATATCGGAGCATTGGTGGCAGCACTTATTGTAATGAAAGCTATGCTGCCACGTTACTACCAATATAAAGTCACCACCGTTTACGGCTTGCTGGAGCAGCGCTTTGGCGCAACAGCCAAAAACCATGCAGGTAAGATGTACTTGTTCGGCCGGGTTTTCGCCAGCGGAGCGCGGCTATATATGGCTGCTTTGGCCGTTTCCATGCTGATTTTTAATAACATTGCCAGCACTAATGTGATTTTGTCAGTATTGTTACTGGCTGGGCTGGGGGTCTCTTACACCGTCGTAGGCGGTATCCGTTCTGTTATTTATACCGATACGGTACAAGGACTGGTTTATATTGCCGCCGCTTTTACCGTACTGATTTATCTGTATATGAGTATGGGTGTAGAACTACCGGTAATTATTGATGCGCTGCATAACCCTATTGATGGTGGTCCGTCCAAGCTGTTGCTGTTTGATTTCACTGCCGATTTCAGCTCTGCGGGTGTCTTTAATATGTGGTCAGCCCTTACTGGCTTTGTACTACTGAACATTGCCGCCTTTGGCCTGGACCAGGATATGACCCAACGGGTATTAACCTGCAAAGATGCAAAATCCGGATCTAAAGCCCTGTTTAATTCAGTGCTGATGGTTATTCCAAGCATGCTGATTTTTATTCTGATCGGCTTTCTGCTGTATATTTTCTATATGCGCCCGGATTTATATCAACCGGCCAGTCAACTGGCAGACAGTTTCCAGGGTGAGAAAATCACCGTATTTATGCACTACGTACTCAGCGAAATGCCATCCGGCCTGAAAGGTTTGGTCGTAGTCGGTGTGATTGCCGCTGCACTTTCAACCATTACTTCTGGCCTTAACTCAATGTCATCAGTGCTGGTTGCCGATATTTATAAACCGTGGAAACTGGCGCGTCAGGCCAATGTACCGGAGAAACACTTTGTTCGTGCAGGTCAGTTCGGTATGTTATTTACAGCGGTAGCGCTTTCAACCATGGCGGTGCTGTGTTTCTACTGGCAGCAATATTCCGATATGCCGTTACTGGCTTTTGCTTTAAGTGTTATGGTGTTCTCTTACAGCGGTTTGCTGGGCGTTTTCTTCACTGCACTGTTTACCACTCGTGGTAATGCCATATCTGTAACTGCAGCATTGCTTACCGGTTTCTTTGTCACCTTACTGATGCAGCCTTATTTGCTGCAGAAAATCAGCCCGGTACTGGCAGCGCTGGATTTAGGTTTTACCTGGCAGCTATGTATCGGCACGCTGATTGCCTTTCTGGTATGTGTCAGTGTTCCGGGTAAACAACCTGTTCAAACTGCGGAGCAAGCATAAATGTTTTTGCTGGCTATAGATGGTGGTGGTACTAAAACGCTTGCCAGACTGACCAACACTGTTTCCGGCCAGCAGTGGCAACAACAGGCCGGAGCCTCATCCATTAACAATGATATGACAGCAGCAGTGCGTCACATCCGGTTACTGATTGAAGACTTATGCGAACAGGCCACAGTACTGCCTGCCCAGCTGTTTTGTGTAATGGGCCTGGCTGGTGCCGGAAACCCGCAGCTTAAGCAGCAATTTACCGAGCTGCTACAACTTGATTTTGCCGGATTGCAGATTACCAATGACGGCAGGACCTCTTTGTACGGCGCCAATCTGGGCAAACCGATTGTCGCAGTCGCTCTTGGAACCGGCTCAGTAGGTATGCGGCTGGATGCAGATCTTTGTGAACACCAGTATGGTGGCTGGGGATTTAATATCGGCGATGAAGGCGGCGGTGCCTGGCTGGGTAAACAGGCTGTGCAGCAGCTACTGCGCGAATATGACAGCCCTTCTGGTATTCATAGTTTATTAGCACAAACTCTCAGCCAGCAGTTGGGCAAAGAACGGCCCGCTATATTGCAATGGTTGAAAACAGCCGTAGCCGCTGATTACGCCGCCCTTTCCCCCGTGATATTCAAGCTGGCACCAGATTGTACTCAGGCTACCAGATTGTTACAGTTGCACAAAACTGCTGTCATTGAGCTGATTGAGTTTAGCCGGGCTGGAACCAGTTTGCCGGTTGTACTGCTGGGTGGATTGGCTGAAGCTACCAGAAAGTTGCTCGATGACTACTATCTGCCATGGCTGCGGGATGCTAAAGGGAATGCGCTGGATGGTGCTACCCTGCTAGCCCGGCAGTTGGCAACCGGAAAGGGAATAATATGACTCAGACAAAATGGTTTTCACCTGCGTTACTCTGCTCACTATTACTCTGCCTGCTGCTAAGTGGTTGTCACTCTTCCGCACAAAAAAATCAGCAACAGTCAATACAAACCGGCGCAGAACAACTTGAAGCCTACCTGCCGTTATTGGCGGGTAAACGTGTAGGTTTGCTGGTTAATCAGACTTCACAAGTTCAGGGTAATCATTTAGTTGATGTTCTGCTGCAAAATAATGTTAATGTCGTGATGATATTTGCACCGGAACATGGTTTCCGTGGCAACTATGATGCAGGAGCCTCTGTCAGTCACAGTACCGACAGCAAAACCGGATTGCCACTGGTATCAATGTATGGTGCGTCGAAAAAACCATCGGCTGAACATATGCAACAGCTGGATGTGGTGATTTTTGATATTCAGGATGTGGGCGTAAGGTATTACACCTATATCAGTTCTATGCACTATCTGCTGGAAGCCGCAGTTGAACAGCAAAAAGCTGTTATCGTACTTGATCGGCCAAATCCGAATGGCGCTTATACTGACGGCCCGGTACTGGATATGCAGTTTCAGTCTTTTGTCGGCATGCATCCGATTCCACTGCTGCATGGTATGACGGTAGGCGAACTGGCACAGATGATTAAAGGAGAAGGCTGGATTACTGATGCCCATCAGCTTGATCTTACGGTTATCCCGGTAAAACATTATCAACGCGATATGCCTTACGTGCTGCCAGTTCCGCCAAGCCCGAACCTGCCGAACGCACAGTCTGTTGCCTTGTACCCCTCACTGGGTTTCTTTGAAGCAACACCTGTCAGTATTGGCCGGGGAACACCATTCCCGTTTCAGGTTATTGGCTATGATCAATTTGCTACCGGAGATTTCCGGTTTACGCCGGTCAGCACTCCCGGTGCGGCATTAAATCCTCCGCTGAAAGATCAGCTATGCATGGGAAACGACTTACGCCAGGTAGTTGCCGGAGGCCTGAATCTGAACTATCTGATCAGCTGGTACCAATTATTCAGTCAGCATCAGCAGGATTTATTCAATTCACCGGGATTTATGGACAAACTGGCAGGAACAAATCAATTGCGGCTACAGCTGCAGCAAGGGCTGACAGAGCAGCAAATCCGTGAAAGCTGGCAGCCTGCTCTGGACACGTTCAACAAGCAACGCCAGCCTTATCTATTATACCCGTAACACTCTTAGAACCTGTTTCGGATCTGCCGCACGGGTTCCTG
>CAZXTH010000053.1:7417-12805 GCA_964643585.1 uncultured Pseudoalteromonadaceae bacterium | reverse complement strand
GAGCTTTTCAGATTGTTACCATTAAGCGTCCAGCGCAGTATTGGCGATACTGTTGCTGCAGCACCTTTATCCCAATCATTTGCCGGTTCCTGCTTCAGTTGATAACCATAGCTGCTGAGCCGTAACTGAGGAGCAAACTCCGAATCAGCAGACAGCGCAACTGCTGGCAGCAATCCCAACAACCAGAGTGCCTGTCTGCAGGCAACCGATAAAGCACTGCGGGCAGTATTAACCCGCGCCGTAGTAATATCCGTAGCCATAACCTTTTCCCTGGTTGCGATGCGCTTTATTAATCACAAATCCGACAGCCATGTCTTCCGGTAACAAGGCTACAGCCTGTTCAATTTCTGCCAGCCGGGAATGGTTTTCCTCAACCACTACCACTGCCTGACCACACATTGCCGCCATCACGGCCGTTTCATTCACACCTAATAATGGCGGGGCATCAAAAATAACAATCCGATCCGGATAGCGTGATGCAAATTCCTGCGCCAGTTGCAGCATGCGCTCACTGGCTAATAGTTCGGTTGATAAATGATGCGGACGCCCGGCAGTAATAATTTTCAGCCGTTCAATATTGGTGCTGAGAATTATATCGGACACCTGTACATCAGTTGATAACAGATAATCTGTCAAACCAGTGTGATGTTTAATCTGCAATGTTTTGGCTATATTGGGCCGCAGCACATCAGAATCGACCAGCAGTACTGTTTTATCCTGTTCCAGTGCAATGCTCAAAGCCAGATTGATTGCAGAGAAGGTTTTCCCCTCCCCCGGCCTGGAACTGGTTACCAGAATAAAGTGTTACTAAGCGCGTCAAAGGCATTATTAATCAGCTTGCGTTTAATAACCCGGTATTCTTCATTAATCAGCCTGCGCTGGCTGGATAACGATACAAAGTTATGCCGCTCCAGCATGGCCAGGTCAATCTCAACCTGAGACCTGCCTGCTACCGGCGGCTCTGTGGGCTCTGGCGGCCTGTCCGGCTGCAGGTTATTATCCGGAACAGCATGTTGTATTGTTCCGCCCTGCTTGTTGATGGCTTTTTCAATTGTGCTCACCTGTGGTCCCTCAATAAAAATTCGCCAGTTTACTGAGCAAAATATCACTGCTCAGCAGGGCGACATAACATAACAGCAATCCACCGGCTAACAAGCTGAAATAAAGGAAATGCAGCCTTACCTGTTTCAGGATTTGCGGTTTGTCAGTATGCGAGACAATACCGAAAATAGGATAATTACTGATATGTTGCAGCTGTGAAGCCCGGGTAATCACCGGTGAAATCAGGCTGCGCAAAAATGCAATCAGAACCCCGGCACCAACACCCAGCACTAAAACCAATGTATAGAATAGTGGCCGGTTAGGTCCTGATGGCGCCAATGGTACCCTTGGTGGCTCTATCACATTAAACTGTACATCCTGCTCAGATGCATCAGCACGGCGTGACAGTTCCGCAGATTCACGGCGGGCCAGTAATGCTTCATATTTTGATTTGGTAATGTCGTAATCACGGTTCAGACCGGTAAATTCAGCTTCAATTTCCGGAATTAAATTCAGCTTACTTTCTAAATCCGTTACTTTATCTTCAAATGCTTGTACCCGAACCCGGTTTGACGCCACTTCCGTTTCAAGCCGGGCAACGTTCATCCGTAATTCCTGATACACCACATTCTGGTTCAGGCCGGAATTACCCGGATTTTCAGCTGCAATGCTTGAGAGTACTTTCAGTTCTTCATCCCGTTGTTGTTCCAGACGACCCAGCAATTTCTGAGTTTCCTGTACATCAGGATGGTTATCGGTATAACGGATTAATAAATTATCCAGCTGACTACGCAAATCGCTGATCCGGCTATCATATTGTGTTGGTACAGAAGAACCTGCACCGGAAAAAGGCATCACACCAAATACGGGCTCTTCACCTTGTAGCTGGCTTTTGGCAGACGCCAGGCGGGTCTCCTGTTCCCTCAGTTCCAGTCTTGCTGTTTCCAGACGCTGGCGTTCCGCACTGATACGTGAATAGTAATCCTGCTCCGTTCCTGGCAGCAGATTCATGCGGTGTTTCTTAAAGTCTGACAAACGCAGCTCAGCCTCAGCCAGCCTCCGTTCATAATCAGCGATCTGGCTATTCAAAAAACGCTCTGCGGTCTGAGAATCAGACTGGCTGGAACCAAGCCTGTTTTCGACAAAAGTATTCAGGGTTTGCTGTACAACATTCAGTGCCATCTGTGGTACTGGGTTACTGTACGAAATCACATAAATATTTTCCCGGCCGGAAGCCGAAATCTTAATACTCTTCTGCAAACCATCAATCAGTGATTCAAACTGTTTTTCATCTCTGGCCTGCAGATCAAGATCGGTTGCACGGGCAATTTTTTCCAGGTTAGGCCGGCTCAGCAATGTTCTGGCCATCAGCTTGATTTCATCATCCGGATTATTACGGATAGCTAACCCACGCAGCAAAGGCTCAAGAATCGTGCGGGTTTCTACATAAAGCTTGGCATTCGCTTCATAGGTTGGTGGCATATGATAAACATAGAACCAGCCGGCCGGACAAATCAGCCAGGCGGTAATAATCATATAGCGGCGACGCAACCAGATACCCTGAATATAGGTATAAAGCTGCTCAATCGCCTGATGCAGTTCTTTCATCTTTCACTCCCTGAAATACGGCGTCTGCTGATACTGCGAGGATTAAAACCAGGCTTCAGGTATGATAACGATATCACCCGGCAGAATATCCACATTAGCGGCAATTTCTCCTTCACGGATCAAATCATCCAACCGCAAATCATAGGTAAACTGGCTACCATCTTTTGCTCTGACCAGCTTGGCACGGTTGCCATCAGCAAACTCTGCCAGCCCGCCTACAGCAATCATTAAATCAAGCAATGTCATATATTCGCGATAGCTTACAGCCTGAGGATTGGTTGCAGCACCAATTACCCGGACCTGCTCACTGAACGGGCCAACAAAGCTGGTTACGGATACCGTTACTACCGGATCACGGATAAATTTACCCAGAACAGTTTCAATATCACGTGCCAGTTGCGTTGGGGTTTTACCACTGACAGGAATATCTTCAACCAGTGAAGTAGAAATTTTGCCGTCCGGGCGCACAATAAACGAGCCGGATAACTCCGGATTACGCCAGACAAAAATACTGAGAGTATCGTTCGGACCTATCAGGTACTGATAGTTATCGACTGAAGTTGTCAGGGAATTGTGTACTGTGGCCTGAGGTAAATAGTTACTGCTACAGGCTGTCAGCACTACAGCAAGTAACAATGCTGCACCACGTTTTACCAATGCAGGTATCGCAATCATAGACTCGTCCTTGTTATCTGATCCATACCAGAATCCAGCGTTCGGCTACTACCATTCACAGCACTGACAAGCTCAGCATCCTACTGCTGTCAGCATTCGTCTCGCAGTGTAATACCCTATATAAATCAATATTATACAGATTACACCAAAGCGGTAGCAACTGACCACCAGGGTCAACAGCCCCTACTATAACGCAAAATTTTCTGGTTGTACTGTAAATTCTTAAAATTTAATTTCTGTTTTACCGGAGAAATAGTATACTCAGATGGATAATTTATCCTGCTGCGGGGAATGCAGCAGTAATACACGATAGACGTACAAGGATTGTCGCTATGAGTAAAGCTCGCCATCACTGGAAGAGTTCGCTTGCGGACAGGCTTTTTCTGCTGGCAGAAGTTGCGCTGTTGCTCTCATCCAGTCTGCTGGCCAGTTATCTGACTAGTCATTACCAGTATATTGTTCCCGTTGGATACCGCCTGCTCGGTGCTGCTGTTTTTGCTGCATCGGTAATGCTGTGTGCGTTATCAGTGGGCCTGTATGACCAAAAACTGCGTGAAAACCAGTTCGGTATTATCAAGCGCGTTATTATTACGCTGGTCTTTAATGCCATCCTGCTGGAACTGATTATCTTTAATCTGTTCCCATCATTGAATATCGGCGCACTCTATCTGGTGCTGGCCTCTGTATTTGCAGCTGTGAGCGTAGTCATATTCCGCGCTTTCTTCAATTATTTTAACTTTGCCGGGCTGCGTAAACGCAAAGTGCTGGTGCTGGGCGCCGGTGAGCGGGCTTCTATTATAGAACGCAGAATGCGACGCACAGTAGATAAACGCAATTTCGATATCTTTGGCTTTGTACATATTGAAGGCGATAAAGATGCTGGTATTGCTGAACATAAACTGATTGCGCTGGATTATACTCAGGACTTATACCCTTTTGTGATTGCAAACGGGATCGACCAGTTGGTTATAGCCTGCGATGAAAGGCGTAATATGTTACCGGTTGAGCATCTGTTCAAATGTAAAACCCGTGGTATTGATGTTATTGATATTCTGGATTTTATTGAACGTGAAACTGGCCAGATTGCCGTAAACCTTATTTATCCGAGCTGGGTAATTTATTCAAATGGCTTTGATTTAAACCAGCGTTTTAAAACCAATCTGGATTATAAATTCAATGCCCTGTTGGCTTTGCTGGTGCTGGCTCTTACCTGGCCGATAATGCTGATTACCGCCTTGCTGATTTACCTGGAAGATGGCCGCAGAACAGGCGCTTCAGTATTCTACCGCCAATTACGGGTAGGTTTTGATGGTAAGCCTTTTTATATTCTTAAATTTCGCAGTATGCGGCCTGATGCAGAGAAAAACGGTGCGAAGTGGGCATCTACCGATGATGATCGCGTTACCCGCATTGGTCGGATCATCCGCAAATACCGCATCGACGAATTACCCCAGTTACTGAATATTCTGACCGGTGAAATGGGCTTTGTTGGCCCAAGACCGGAAAGGCCAGAGTTTGTGCATCAATTAATTAAAGATATCCCCTATTATAACCAGCGCCATAATGTCAAACCTGGCCTGACCGGCTGGGCCCAGCTGAAATACCCTTACGGTGCCAGCACTGAAGATGCACAGGAAAAACTTAAATTCGATCTTTACTACATTAAACACCGCAGCCTGATGCTGGATCTGATGATCCTGATCCGTACCGTGGAAATTGTATTATTCGGCAAAGGACGTTAAGCCATATGACAGTGCTGCCGCAACACCAGTTTAGTGCTCTGACTGTAGACGTGGAAGATTATTTCCACGTTGCTGCTTTTGACTCCACCATCAGTCCTTCGCAATGGGAAGATCTGCCCCAGCGCGTCGAACACAATACCCGGCAATTGCTGGAGCTATTTGCCCGGCATGATGCCCGCGCAACCTTCTTTATTCTGGGCTGGGTCGCAGAGCGTTTTCCTGAACTGGTAAAAGAAATTCACCGTCAGGGGCATGAAGTTGCCAGTCATGGCCATGCTCATGCTAAAGCGTCAAGTCAGACAGCTGAACAGTTTCTGCAGGA
>CAZXTH010000053.1:3149-7407 GCA_964643585.1 uncultured Pseudoalteromonadaceae bacterium | reverse complement strand
GCCAAACATCTGCTGGAAGATTTGATTGGCGAACAGGTTACAGGCTACCGGGCTCCCAGCTTTTCAATTGGCAAGCAAAATGAATGGGCATTTGAAAAACTGTCTGAAGCCGGTTACTGCTACAGCTCCAGCACGTACCCGGTAAAGCATGATTTATATGGTACGCCAGACTGGCCTCAGCAGCCTTACCTGCGCCCGGAAGGGATTTGGGAATGCCCGATGCCAATTCTGAACATGCTGGGCCGCCAGTTACCCATTGCCGGTGGTGGTTATTTCAGGCTGCTACCTTACTGGTTAAGCCGCCAGTTTATCCAGCGGTATCAGGCTAATACAGCAGCGCCTTATATGTTTTACTTTCATCCGTGGGAGATAGACGCTGGGCAGCCCAGAGTAGAAGGCGCGCCACTAAAATCCAGATTCCGTCATTACGTTAATCTGAACAAAATGGAAGCTAAACTCGGCCGTCTGCTCAGCGATTTCCGCTGGCGCAGTCTGCATCAGGTGTATCAGCCATATTTTAAAAGTTAAAGGGATTTGATGTATCAGTTACATACATTAACGCTCAAGGATGAGCGTACTGCTGACTGGGATAACTTTGTTACCGGTCAGGCTGAAGGCACTTTCTTTCATTTATCTGGCTGGCAACAGGTGCTCAGCCAGTTAGGTCATGCCTGTTATTTTCTGTACGCCACCAGTAACGGTGTAATTTCCGGCGTTCTTCCACTGGCGCGGGTTCGTAGCAGGTTATTTGGTGATGCCCTGATCTCCACCCCATTCTGTGTTTATGGTGGAGCTGTCGGTGATGATGCCGTAAAACGCTTTCTGGAACAGGCAGCTATTGCACTGGCAGAACAACTGGGTGTAGGCCATCTGGAGCTCCGCTATCGCACGCCTCAGCAAAACGATTTCACTACCCGCGTACAACATGCTACGTTCAGTTGCCCACTGGCTGAAGGCAGCGATGCTATCCTTGCTGGTATCAAGAAAAAACAGCGGGCAGTCATCCGGCAAGCACTGGCTCAACCGTTAACCTACACCTTTGACCAACACCCCAGCGACTTTTACCGTACCTATTCTGAAAGCGTCCGTAACCTCGGAACACCGGTGTTTGGCAAGGCGTTTTTTGAAAGCCTGCTACAGGCATTTCCGCAGCACACCGAAATTCTGACAGTGCGTCATGAAGGTAAAGCGGTATCCAGCGTGCTCAGCTTCTATTTCCGTGATCAGGTTTTACCTTACTATGGCGGTGGTGTAAACGAAGCACGCCAGCTGAAAAGTAACGACTTTATGTATTACCAGCTGATGTGTCATGCCAAAGCAGATAAAGGCAGCCAGCATTATGATTTTGGTCGCAGCAAACTTGATTCAGGTGCATACAGCTACAAAAAGCACTGGGGTATGGAAGCAGAAGAACTGCCCTATCAATACCGTTTAATCCGTGCAGATGCTTTACCCAATCTGAGCCCGAACAATCCGAAGTATCAGTTATTTATCCGCTTATGGCAGCAGTTACCTTTACCGGTAAGCCAGTGGCTCGGCCCAAAACTGTCTCGCTATCTGGGGTAAACTATGTCTGCTATTTCTTCCCGACCGACAGCAATACCAGCCAACAGTGCAAAACGGCAACGACACCTGCAATGGTTTGGGTTACTGCTGGTTGTATGGGCAGGGTGTTTCTGGCAAACACTGTGGTCAATGGTCGAAATCTGGAGTCGTTCTGATACCTTTGCCCATGGCTTTTTAATTTTTCCGATCAGTATTTTTCTGATCTGGCAAAAACGTCAGTTGTTGCAGCAAATCCCTGTCACAACAGCCCCCTTGGCTTTAATTCCGTTATTTCTGATGGTTAGCGGCTGGTTTCTGGGTGAGGCTGTCGATGCCAATGTCATCAAACAACTGGCTGTCGTTTTAATATTACCTGCGCTGGTATTACTGTGTTTTGGCTGGAAAATGCTGTTGCAACTGAGCTTTCCGCTGGCCTATTTACTGTTTGCCGTTCCGATGGGAGAAGCCATGGTACCGGTACTGCAGAATATTACAGCCGATATCGTGGTAGCTGCGCTCCAGCTGACACAGATCCCGGTATACCGGGAGGGGTTTTATATCAGCACTCCGCAGGGGAATTTTCTGGTTGCAGAGGCCTGCTCAGGCATCCGTTATCTTATTGCCTCAGTAGCATTAGGTACTCTCTATGCTTATCTGACATACCGTAGCAGAACCAAGCAACTTATTTTTGCCTTTGTCTCTGTCATCCTGCCGATAATTGCCAACGGCGTCCGGGCTTATGGCATTGTGCTGATTGCGCATTTCTCCGGGATGAAGTATGCCGTGGGAGTTGATCATCTTATCTATGGCTGGTTATTTTTCGGATTGCTGATTTTTCTGATGTTTTATATCGGTAGTTTCTGGGCTGACCCTAAACCGGCCATGCAGCAACAAAATACGGCTACCGTTTCAGGTGCCCCGCTTGCTCCGGCCTGTGCAGCTGTGCTGATTATGCTGCTGCCTTCGCTGAGCCAGCGTCTGCTGCCTCCGCTGTCAACAACTGCAGATTTCAGGCTGGCAGCGTTACAGGATCGTCTAAGCCCGTTACCGGCATCAATGGAAACAGATTTACCTGAGTTCAGTGGCAGCAGTGCCCATGTATCCGGACGTTGGCTGAAAGATGGCAAATCACCAGTGTTATTCTATGCAGCCTTTTATCTGCACAGTGATAACCAGAAACTGGTCAGTTGGCACAATCAGCCTTATCAGCGCCGTTTGTGGACGCCGGATTCAGCAAGGTTGCAACCTGTCAGCGTATCGGGTTACGCAGACTTTACCGTGCAGGAAACCGATTTACGGGCACTCAATGGCCAGAAACGTTTGCTATGGCACTGGTACGGCAGTGGTAACCAGTTTTCTGCCAATCCCTATCTGATTACGCTGTTACAGGCTGTAGGAAAAGTATTGCATATCAGCCAGCATGGCAGTTTTTATGCCCTCAGTATTAATTATGAAGGCAGTACCACCCAGGCCAGGCAACAACTGCAACAGCAATTGTACCTGATGCTGCCATTGATTATCGAAGCCAATACCCCTGAAAAAACAACGCTGGCCAGTTGCCAGCAAGCTGATAGCTGTGAGCCGGTAAAGGAGCTTAACTGATGATTGAAAGTAAAGCTGCACCGATGGTATTACAGTCTGAATCTCAACTGGATACCGCTCCTTTCAGAGCAGAGAAACCGCTGCATATTGTGCATCTGGTATGGAGTTTTCGCACCGGAGGCCTCGAAAATGGTGTGGTTAACCTGATTAATCAGCTGGATCACAGCCGTTTCCGTCACAGTATTGTCTGTCTTACCGATTACGACCCAAAGTTTTATAGCCGTATTCAGCATCCGGCTGTCAGCATTTACAGCCTGCACCGTAAACCTGGCAAAGATTTGCTTTCTTACTGGCGCTGCTACAGGTTACTGAAAACATTACAACCAGATATTTGCCACAGCCGTAATCTGGCAGCACTGGAATACCAGCTTCCGGCCTGGTTGGCTGGTGTGCCCTATCGTATTCATGGTGAGCACGGCTGGGACGTTGGCGATCTGGCGGGCAGCAACCAGAAATATATTATGCTGAAACGGCTGTTCAGGCCTCTTATCAGCCAGTACATCAGCCTGTCGCATGAAGGCGCAGACTACCTGCGGCATCAGGTGAAAGTACCGCAGCACAAGCTGCATATTATCTGTAATGGGGTTGATACCGGCAAATTCTCCGCCACTGCTGCCGCGCCTGAATTATTGCCAGCTACCATACGCAATGCCGGAGTCATTTTCGGCAGCATTGGCCGCATGGCAGAAGTTAAAAACCACACCTTGCTGGCTGATGCATTTATTCGTTTATGCCAGCAGCACCCGGCATTTCGTGAGCAAATCGCACTGGTGATCATCGGTGATGGCCCTTTTCGCCAGCCTATTCAGCAAAAACTGGAACAAGCCGGACTGGCAGATCGGTGCTGGTTGCCCGGCAATCGCGATGATATCGCCCGGCTGATGCCCTGTTTCTCCGTTTTTGTACTGCCCTCACTGGCTGAAGGTATTTCCAATACTATTCTGGAAGCCATGGCATGCAATGTACCGGTTATCGCCAGCAAAGTGGGAGGTAACCCGGAACTGGTAACTGAAGGTGTTACCGGCTGGCTGTTTCCGAACAACGATAAACCAGCCTTGATCGCCCGGTTGCAGCAGTGTGCACAGCAACCTGATTTATTGAAGCGTCTTGG
>CAZXTH010000053.1:1329-3139 GCA_964643585.1 uncultured Pseudoalteromonadaceae bacterium | reverse complement strand
TGGTCATCAGGCCAGGTTAAGAGCTGAGCATCAGTTCAGCCTGCAACAAATGGCCAGCCGCTATGCCGGTTTATATCTGGCCTCATTACAACAACAGGAAAACTGACGTTATGTGCGGTATCGCAGGAATGATCCATTTACATAACCAGCACCCGGTTGATCAGACGGTGCTGCAGCAAATGAATACGGTACAGGCTCACCGCGGACCGGATGAAGACAACTACCACTTCGAGCCAGGGGTTGGCCTGGCACACCGGCGGTTATCAATTATTGATATTGCCGGCAGTCACCAGCCATTATTTAACGAAACCGGTGATGTTGCCGTAGTATTTAATGGTGAAATTTATAACTTTGCCGAACTGACCCAAACCCTGCAGCAACGTGGTCACGTGTTTTCAACTCACGGCGATACCGAAACCATCGTTCATGCCTGGGAAGAATGGGGCACCGAGTGCGTTAAGCATTTCCGTGGTATGTTTGCTTTTGCTATCTGGGACAGGAAAAAACAACAGCTGTTTCTGGCCCGTGACCGCATGGGCATCAAGCCATTGTTTTATGCCACGCTGGCTGATGGCAGTTTCATTTTTGGCTCCGAACTGAAAGTACTGACCAATCACCCGGCCTTTAATAAAAGCCTGTGTTATAACTCGATAGAAGATTACTTTACCTTCGGTTACGTACCAGAGCCTTTTACAATTTACCAACAGGCATTCAAACTGAACCCCGGCCACACACTGCTAATTGATAAAAGCCGCCCGCAATTACAGGTTCAGCAGCAATACTGGGATATCGACTTTTCCACCCCTTTGCTGACCGAAGCAGAAGTAAAAGCGGAGCTGATTGAACGGCTACGCGAAGCCGTCGATATCCGGCTGATTGCTGAAGTACCACTTGGAGCCTTTTTGTCAGGCGGTGTCGACTCAAGTGCCATCGTGGCACTGATGGCAGGCCTGCAACAGGATAAAGCCGTTAAAACCTGCTCCATTGGTTTTGACGATAAAGCCTTTGACGAAAGTGATTACGCCCAGTTGGTAGCCCGCCAATACCACACTGATCACCATACCGGCCAGGTCAGCCGTGATGATTTTTCACTGCTGGATACTCTGGCCGGGTTGTATGATGAACCCTATGCCGATAGCTCTGCTATTCCTACCTATCGCGTCTGTCAGTTGGCAAGAAAACAGGTAACTGTAGCACTTTCTGGTGATGGTGGAGATGAGGTGTTTGGTGGCTACCGCCGTTATCGTTACCACCTGCATGAACAACGGATGCGCGATTTACTCCCTCAGAAGCTGCGTCAGCCATTATTCGGCACACTGGGCAGACTGTATCCGAAAATGGACTGGGCTCCGCGTTTTCTGCGGGCAAAAACAACGTTTCAGTCCATGGCACTGAATGCCGCTTCAGGCTATGCCAATACTATGTCGATTATGCGCTCAGATGCCCGCCGTAAACTGTTTTCGGCCAGCTTGCAAAAACAACTTGGCGGTTATCAGTCATCGGAAGTTTTTGAACGTCATGCCAGCCGGGCCGGTACTGAAGATCCGCTAAAGCTGATCCAGTACCTCGATATGAAAACCTATCTGCCGGGCGATATTCTGACTAAAGTAGACCGGGCCAGCATGGCACACTCACTGGAAGTGCGGGTGCCTCTGCTCGATCACAAATACCTGGAATGGGCCAGCCGTATACCATCGCATCTGAATATTCAGGGCAACGAAGGCAAAGCCGCCTTTAAGCAAGCGCTGGAACCCTACCTGCCGGCAGACGTGTTGTATCGCCAGAAAATGGGCTTTGCCGTACCACTTGC
>CAZXTH010000053.1:0-1319 GCA_964643585.1 uncultured Pseudoalteromonadaceae bacterium | reverse complement strand
GCCCGTTACGGGACACACTGCAGCAGGCTCTGAACTCCGAAGCACTGGCTGATGCCGGGTTGTTTAACCAGCCTTTTATTAATCAGCTTTGTCAGCAGCATTTCAGTGGCCAGTCTGACCACAGTTCAGCCCTGTGGACCTTACTGATGTTTTCATGTTTCTATCAGCAACAGTTGGCCTGATTATGTGCGGTATTCACGGAATTGTTTCAACCCCCCCCCGGCAGTTTCCGCCACACTGGCTGACACTGATGGGCGATATTACCCGCCATCGCGGACCGGACGATTCAGGTAGCTTTGTTGAGCCGCACGTTGCGTTAGGTATGAGACGCCTGTCAGTAATTGATCTGGCTGGCGGGCACCAGCCTATCTATAGCGATGACGGTAACCTTGTGCTAGTTTGCAACGGGGAAATTTATAACTACCGCGAATTGCGCCAGCAATTTGCCGGTAGCTACTCTTTTAAAACCCAGTCAGATGTCGAAGTGATTCTGCCGTTGTATCAGCAATATGGCGTGGATTGCCTGCAACACCTTAACGGCATGTTTGCTTTTGCACTGTGGGATCGCAAACACCAGCAATTATTGCTGGCGCGTGACAGGCTGGGCATTAAGCCGCTGTATTACTGCCAGCAGCAGGATACGATAGCATTTTCAACCGAAGCCAAAGCCATTCTGGCATTACCGGATATTAAAACTGAAATCTGCCCGGAAGCCCTTAATCATTATCTGGCAGTGGGTTATGTACCAGCCCCCCTATCAATGTTTAAGGGGATCCGCAAATTGGATGTTGCCAGCTATCTGCTGGTGAATCCGGAAGGTATCAGCCAGCACTGCTACTGGCAGCCTGACTTTCACCAGACACAGCAACTGACTGAACAGCAGTGGGCGTCACGTATTCGTCAGCAACTGGAAGATGCAGTTGAAATGCAAATGGTCAGTGATGTTCCGGTAGGCGCCTTTTTATCAGGCGGTATCGACTCCAGTGCGGTTGTTGCCATGATGTCCCGCCACAGCAAGCAACCGGTCAGGACTTATGCTATTGGTTTTGATACCGGCGCCGCTGCCGCTTACTACAATGAACTGCCCTATGCCAAAGCAGTTGCTGAACAGTTCGGTACTGAACACAAAGAGATAGTAGTACGCCCGGATGTTGTTTCACTGCTGCCTAAACTGTTGTGGCATCTGGATGAACCCGTCGCCGACAGCGCGTTTATTACCAAAGCGGCGGGGGTCGGCAAACGGATCGCGGAGCGCGTGGTGGTGGACCTGACCGACAAAGTAGGACTGGCGCTGCCAATGAGCGGCGAAGGCTCTGTAG
>CAZXTH010000052.1:7476-12806 GCA_964643585.1 uncultured Pseudoalteromonadaceae bacterium | reverse complement strand
CCATCCAGTCCAGTTCCTGCTCCCAGCGATCCCAGCTCCACCACGGTGTGGTATAGCCATAAGCGCACACGTTCAGGTAGGCCCGCTGTTGAAATAACGCGGTAACCCGCTCTGCCGGGTAATCGGCAAACTGCTCAGGTAATTGCACCCGGTTGCCTTCCCAGCTGACCGACATAGCGCCAATCTGGCGCAGATATTCATAGGTGCCGTAACTCAGCGCCGTTAAGGCATTGGCGCTGACATACAATTGACCATTGCGAGCTTCTACCTGATACCAGTCGCTAAGTTCGTCTTTAATCAGCTGAAAATGCACATGTGGTACGGCTTCGCCCACTACCCGTTCAAACAATTCCTTTACCGGTGCGGCACCAGTGCTGCTGTGTTGTTCTGCCACAACCTGTGCAGATTGCTCCGGCGCCGGGCTACAGCCTGTCAGCAGCAGGCCGGTCAGCAGACACGACGCCAGCAAAGAATGATGAAACTTGGGTAAATGCATGGGTTTTTCCTTTTATTGTGATTTATTGTGAGCAGCGAAGCCTGCCCCAGGCGGCAGGCTTCGAGCCTTTTACAGATTAAAGCTCACACCAAGATAATAACTGCGGCCGATAACACTGGTGGTTTGCCAGGCACGGGTACGCTCTTCCCGGTAAGCCTCTTCATCTTTACCGGTGACATTCAGGGCGCCAAAGCGTACTGACCACTGGTCGCTGATGCTCCAGCCCAGCAGTACATCCACCTGATTACGGCCATTAACGGTGCGGCCTTCGCGGGCAAAGAAGGCATCGCTGCTTTCCTGCAAATACGGGTATAGTTAGAGCTTAAGCCAAAGCCAGCGACGGGCAGGAAGTTATCAAATCCTTGGTTCCAGCCTATTTCATAGCCTTTAACCGTTAGCTTGGAACTGTCGTTATAGATGGCGGTAATGTCATAAATATTGCCCACACCATCAATACACTCTGCGCCAGACATTGTCAGTGCTGTACCGTTATACTGTGCCGGACAGACAAACTCGCTGACGGTGCCGTTTTTAATGTCTTTCTGGAACAGGTTAACGGTTAACGAATCGCCCTGGCTGTAATACCATTCCCAGCCTAAATCGAGCTGATTTGCCGTCAGGGCTTTCAGCTCAGGCTGACCCAGATTGATATTGTAAGTACGGGTCCCGAACGAGTTAGCAGCTGCGCTTTCTGAAGGTGCCAACTGGGTATTAGACGTCAGGATAGGCCGCACCAGCACTTTGGCGGCTGCCAGTCTGATTTGCATATCATCGGTCAGTGCCAGCACAAAGTTGGCACTGGGCAGGAAGTTGTTGTAATCAAAACTCTGGGTGGTTTCACCAATCGCCAGTTTAATTTCTTCGTTATCCGGGTGGGTATCGCCAGTCAGATAGGTATTTACATCACGTTTGGTTTGTTCATAACGGCCACCAAAGTTACCGCGTAATGGTAAACCAAATAACTCGGTTTCAAAATTTGCCATCAGATAAACTGACGTAATGTCTTGATCCATTGAATAACTGGACTGTGCAGCAAACAGGGTGGGTACGGTCACACCTTCTGCCACCAGGGCATCACGGTAAGCCTGAATATTCGGGGCAATCCAGCTGTGCTGAATCGACATCTGGTTATCAAGAAAATCGTTTACCAGAAAGCCGTATTCAGCCATCGACGGTAAATCAGCCGGATCGGCATCACCAATAGCGGCGCGGTCGGTACGGTATACCTTGCGCTCCAGCGTTTCTTTACGGTATTTCAGGCCGGCCGATACACTGGTAAATGCTCCCCACTCCAGCATACGGGTGGCATCAAACTGAATGGCCGTTTCGTCTGATTTCATATTACGGCTGGCACCGTTCGGATATTCGTTACGTGGCATCACTGCCGGATATAACGCCGGGTCGGCCAGGTTCTCAGCAATATCAAACACCACATTCGATGGATTGGAAATATCCAGTGTAGCCTGCGAAATAATAGTCGCCAGAATAGCCGCTTCTTCGTCATGCACCGCTTTCCCAGAGGTATAATGCAGCACACTGCTAAAGGTCCAGTCTTGCCAGTCGTAATCCAGCTCTAAGGTGTAAGCCTGCGATTTGGCGTCTTTTTCTTCCAGCTGGCGGTTATTTTCAGTGGTGAAATTATTAATCTGTATCTGGTTATACACGCCGTTTTCAGCAGCGCCCAGTCGTGTGATCTGATTAGCGTTAAACAGAAAAACCTGCTGGTTTAAATCCTGTTTGGTGTCATCACCGGCATACACCGCGGTAAATTTGGCTTCAAATTCACTGCTGGGGCGCCACTGCACGGTGCCGTTAAATAGCTGCCGTTCGGTTTCACGGTCTATACGGCGGTAACGCGGGCGACGTGGTGTTACGTCTTCTTCTGCATCAACAAACCAGCGATCCATCCAGAAATTATCAACCCGGTCGTCCAGTTTCTGATAACCAAAGTTCAGCAACACGCCTACTGTGTTGTCGGCAAACTGGTCAATATAGGTAAAGTTCGCTTTAGGGGTAATATCGCCACTGGGCGAGAATTCGGAATACTGGGCATTACCCGACACCAGAATTTTCTGCTCACTAAACGACAAGGGTGAAGCAGTATCAATATTGATGGAACCAGATAAGCCACCGCTGTCCATATCGGCGGTAGGTGATTTAATCACTTCAATTACCGAGGCCAGCTCGGTCTGGATAATGTCGAACCGGAAACCGCTGGTGAAATCAGCACTAGCCATGGTCTGGCCATTTAATGTGGTGCGGGCGTACTGCGCCCCTAAACCACGTACGCTGATGGTTGAACCACGGCCATTAACATTGGAAATCTGTACCCCCGGAATACGCTGAATGGCTTCGGCAATATTTTCGCTGGGGAATTTACCAATATCTTCGGTGGTAATGGCATCAGTTACCTTCGTGTCCTGCCGTTTAATATCGGCAGCAGCAACCAGACTGCCACGGAAACTGACTGAAATTCTTTCAACGTTTTCATCGTCGGACGTTTTCTGCTGCTCCTGGGCCAGCGCCGGAAAAAGCAATGACGCCAGAACTGATGCAAGGACCGTTTTCTTACCTGACTTGTACTGATTCAACCTGTTCATGCCTGCGCTCTCTTGTTGCCGATATTGTTATGTTGAGCGTCTATTCCTGTGTATTTAGCCGATGCTCTGCTGCGCTTCGGTTCTACGGCGTTAAAACCAGGCTTAAAATGCTCATTTACAGGTAAGTAAACTCCGCCTTTTGCGCCTGCTTTTGTCTGGTATAACCTTTGCTCGCAAGATCATTCAAAGCCTATGACGGTGATTTATTCATCACTCTGCGTTCAAATTAGCACCGCACTGTCAACGTTGTCAATAAAAACATGACAACGTTGACATAAAATTTAATCCAATGATTTTAAAGTAATTATTCTATTATTGCGTTGAAGAAACTGAGTCACGAAGTACCAGTTGCAAACAAAAACCACTGTGGGCCGGTTTATGTTGCGGTTCCAGCATTAGTGCAATCAACAGTGACGCTGCCGTAGCAGCAATATCAGCATTAGGCTGGTGTACGGTGGTCAGACGAGGCCAGGTCTGGCGGGAGAATGGGCTATCCTCAAAACCGACTATCGATAACTGCTGTGGTACGGCAAGTTGCAGCATTCTGGCCGCAAATAACGCACCGGCGGCAATCTCGTCATTACAACCAAACAACGCGCTAGGTTTATGCTGCTGTTGCAGGATTTGTTCGGTCATGGCAACGCCGGAATCAAAGGTAAAATCGCCGCTGACTACCAGTTCAGGTGCAATATCCAGCCCGGCTTGCTGTAACGCCTTGCAGTAGCCGCGATAACGGCCCACTGCGGAGTTATGGTCTTTATGAAAGCCGAGAAAGCCAATCCGGCGATGCCCTTGTGCCAGCAGGTGCTGTGTCATGGCATAACCGGCCTGCTCGTCGTCAACATACACCGTAGGGCACAGCTCGTCCGGCGGCTCACTGCCTGAAACTATCCGCACTACTTTGGCCTGTTGGGCCAGCAGCTGTTGTACCAGTTCACGGTTTTCAGACAGCGGCGGCGTCAGGATCACCCCGCCAATCTGATTACTGCGAATCATGGTGCTGAGTTCATGCCATACCTGTTCAGAGCCGGAATCGGTCGGGTGAATCACCAGCTCAAACCCTTTCTGACGGCACTGCGATAAAATACCGTTTTGCATTTCAATCACATAATGGCTGTTAGGGTTGTCGTAAACAAAAGCCAGTGAAAACGGTGCAGTGCGCATCAGCCGGGCAGTACGGTTGGGCTGATAATTCAGCTGGCTGATCACAGCCTGTACCCGGGCTTTAATATCGTCACTGACCCAGGCTTCGTTATTTACCACTCGGGATACGGTTTTAAATGACACCCCTGCCAGGCGCGCCACATCTTTTATGGTAGGTTTTTTGGACGGCATAGCTTCCATTGTATTCTGAAAATGACCTAAATAGGCTCCCTCGTTAAAAGTAAACCGAAATCAGCCTAACAAAAAGAACCATGTTACATTAACAAATCACAACGCTGGATCGTTTGCAAAAACTCTCGCCCAAAAACTTCAGCCATTTTGGGAGGTACAGCATTTCCAATTTGGCGAGCCTTGGACGTTAATGAACCAACGAATCGATAATCTCGCGGAAATGTTTGCAGACAAGCAGCCTCACGTACACTAATTGCTCTATCCTGTGATGGATGACCAAACCGTCCATTTGAATAACTAATACAACGAGTTGTCAATCCTGCCGCTTGTTTATCCCACGCCAGTCGCCCGTAAACATCACTATGCCCCGAATAAGTCTTATGACATTCAAGCCATAAATCTTGTGGCCAGTCTCCTCGCCCTCCACCTTCTGGGGTTGCTCGTATTCGCTGCAAATTAATAGCCGATAGTTTTGCCGCAACATGGTCAGGATCTGCAAAATGGGTTTGACCTGCAGAGATTTCTGGAATATTTCTTATCCAATCACCAACTGTTGTATACGCACCATATGTACCACCTGGCCCATGCGTCGGCATTGGAATTTTTATCGAGGAATTCCGACTTGCAACAAGCACAAGTCTCTCTCGAGTTTGAGGTACTCCATACCAGAGTGCAGGAACAATCGCACACTCAAACTGATAGCCAAGTTTCCGTAACAAAGCTTGGAATGAATATAAAGGCCCACTACGCTGTATCCTTTGCATCCCAGGTACATTCTCAATAAAAACATATTCAGGCAGCCACGCCTCCACAAATCGCCCAAACTCCTTTAATAAAGTCCGGCGGGGGTCTGATTTATTAGTAGTCTTATTCTGTCTTGAAAATGGCTGACAGGGCGC
>CAZXTH010000052.1:5458-7466 GCA_964643585.1 uncultured Pseudoalteromonadaceae bacterium | reverse complement strand
CACCAGGCTCCATTAATCTAATATCACTTTCAATGAAAGTAGCATCAGGAAAATTTTCTCGGAAAGTAGCCGCGGCTTCAGGATCAATATCAATGCCAGCGAGAATATCAAGCCCAGCCGATTTAAAACCACAACTTGTTCCACCACATCCAGAAAAAAAGTCTACAACCTGAATCATATTTATTCCGTACCATCAGTCAAAAAAGCTTGGATGATGCAAGAAAGATTCTTAATATCGACATCATTCGAAGGGATTTCAGCAATACGTCGACACTGTTCTTGAAAAATTGCATCACCATCGGGATCATCTTCATCATCCGTAAGGCCTAAGCTAGCTCTTGTGAGTTTTACAAAATGCAGTTTAGCATTAACAACATTGCCTTCACCAATTTTAGACAGTATAAATTCCTCAGGCCCTTGTAGCCCCGGCAGATATCTAATATTAGAAAAGCCCCATGCTAAAAATTCACGCTGAGCAGCATTCGTCTGTGCTTCTTTCTCTACCTGAGTTCCACTATTAATTGGAAACTTAATATCGCAACCAGTTAAATTCTGTACTAACTTCCCTAATTCCTCATCGTGTACTTGTGTAAGCTTATTATTATCAGGCCAAGTTAACTCTGGTCGTTGATCACCATCGAGTAGACAAAAAATATCTTGCCTATTTTCTGCAACATATGACGGAATGTGGTGTTTAAAAATGACTGAAGCACCCCCTGGGAAAAAAATAAATTTTAATAGTTTCAATAACTGCGGTGCATGTATACGAATGGCTCTTTTTATAATCTCTATTGCTAAGCGATCTTCTGCCACTATGGTTTTCTGACCGGATATAGGTTCTCCAATTCTTAAAAATGCTTCTTCCGGTATAGCTTTCTGCCCCGTAAGAACAACTCGTGATGTATGGCGATCCAAAGCAAGCACTTTAATTGCATCGTGCGGTAAGCCACGAATCAAAGATGGTGAATGTGTAGTAAAAACTATTTGGTATTTATTTTTAATTACTTGCTTACCAAGAAACTCTAATAATTTTTCTTGAGCCCCCGGATGCAAAGAAACTTCAGGTTCATCCAGCAAAATAAGTGAATTAGGCACAGAGCGCATAACACGAGTAACTAACATTATTACGGCAAACTCTCCACTACCAGCAAAAGCCTCCGTATACTGAAAATCACTGCTTGCAATTCTAGCTGTAAATCCCTCTCCTCTAAAAAATTTATGGCAAATCAGCCGCACTTCATCATAGCTTCGACCCAATATGTCTTTAACGGCATTGATTTCTGCATTAGAGAGAGAACTATTATCCCGATTAACAATTCGTTCAACACCGTAATACGGATAACTATCCCTACCACCATCTAACGCAGCTTTAAGATGTGGGGCTCTTGACCGGATAAAAGTCTTCTTCTCCGAAAATGTTTTCTCTCGTGAAAAATCACCATAGTAAAAATATCGATCAAAAGCACTTAGTGCATGCCTAAAATCAATAATTTCAACATTCTTACTTATTGCTTTCCAACGAGTTTTTGAGCGGTTTGGATCTTCTCCATCGGAAGTGGGCATTTTGTCCATTTCATATCGTTGAATAGGTCGTGATGGCTCCCAATAATCTGGATCACCCTCTTTTTTCACTCGTGTCTTTAAGACCTCAACAATATTATTGGTATATGAATTAAAATATCCATAAACAAAACAATTCGGAAACTGATCCCCTTCGACAATAGGATCTATTTCTGTAGAAAACCAATAGTTGCCTAAATTATTATTTCCCGGCGCACCATACAAAGCTCTTAGTAATGAGCTTTTATTCGTGCCATTAGCTCCAACAAGTGCAGTAATAGGAAAAGTAAAATCAATTTTTGTAAATGGTTCCACATTTTTGTACTGTGGAAATCGGATATGTCGTATGTATGGTTCTAATTTCTGTTGATTTAACAGTCGTCTTAAAACTTCTATATCCATCCGCTTCTTTGCTCTCGCATTACGAATTAAAAATTACAATATAAAT
>CAZXTH010000052.1:471-5448 GCA_964643585.1 uncultured Pseudoalteromonadaceae bacterium | reverse complement strand
TATAAATACAACAAATAACCCAGTTATAAAAACAAAATACACAAAATAATTATCTAGCACTATATTTGAAAACAAAAAAGCCGGTTCAAAAACCGGCTTTTTACAACACTCAGCTCAAATCAGAACTTGTAGCTTAAACCAACCATATAAGTACGGCCACTGGTGGTGGTGTTATACGGCCGATCGTTGGAGTCACTGTACTGCACTTCTTTCTGGTTGGTCAGGTTAATCGCTTCCAGCGTAAACTTCAGCGATTCTGTGATTTGGTAGAACGCTGAGAAGTCGACATAAGTGCTGTCATGGAAACCACGTTCATCTTCGTCACGTAAGCCGCCTTCAACCACACTGATGTACTTACTGCGGTGTGCTGCAGCGATACGCGCGCCCCAGGTATCCGTTTCGTAGTACAGCGTAAAGTTATAACTCTGCTTTGACAGCCCAGGGAAGCTCTTTTCCTGATCCTGGCCAGAACCCTGAACGTTGCGGTACAAGGTTGTGCCATCTACCCAGGTATAGTTGGCAATAATACCTAAGTTATTAAATGGTGCAGGCAGGAAATCCAGATCGCGCTGAAACGCCAGTTCCATCCCTTTAATAGTGGAAGAATCAGAGTTCTGCGGTGAGGTAACATCAAATAATGAATCTACCGTAGCGCCATTTGGCAGCACTGATTCAGGCAAGCCCAAATCGCTGAAGCGCATAGTGGTTGATTCGGTAACAATAAAGTTTTTGATATCTTTCTTAAAGATGGCTGCCGACAGTGAGCCTACACCTTCAAAATACTGTTCCAGTGCCAGATCGTAGTTGGTAGATTCAAATGGTTTCAGTTCAGGGTTACCGATAGAAATTTTACCCACTTCACCCGGTGAGCCAGTCATTTGCGCTACGTTAGCAGAAACCGAAATAGCACTTAATGACGGACGGGTCAGGTTTTTACCGGCACTGAAGCGCAGCAATAAATCATCATTCAGCTCGTATACCAGGTTCAGTGTTGGTAATACGCCGGAATAATCACGCTCGATAACAATATCCTGCCCCTGCGATACACCAGAAGAAGTCAGCGTGGTCTTGTAATAACGGGCAACAAGGGTAGTACGCAGTAACTTGCCACCTATCATGCCATCCCAGTAATACTGGCTGTAGAAACTGCTGGTTTCTTCTTCTACGGTAAACGAGTTGGTCTGGATAATTTTATCTTCACCCAGTTTTAAATTCTCTATGCCATAGAAAGCCTGTAATGCCCGCACATCAGCCTGCAACCAGGCCATATCAGGATGCTGGGTATAAACATTGGTCACCGCACTGCTGATGGTATTAATACCGTTATTCTGCGGTGTCGCTTTGTTTTCAGCGTAACCGGAATCTTCACGCATATCACCGGTATTTTTAAAGTTTTTATAATTGGCACCGAAAGTCAGCACGCTGCCATTATCAAAGCTGTAATCAAAATCGACTTTGGCATTATCAAAATCAGTAGTGATGTAGTCTTCGCGGAAATACAAATCTTTAACTGACCAACCATCCAGCTGGGTTGGGTCAAAGTCGTATGTATTCACACCATAAAAACGGTTCTGGGTAAAATCGGTAGTAATGGTGCCGGTACGGGTCAGGTTAACTTTATCCAACTCTGGCTGATTAAACTCGGCGCTGCTGGTACCGATCTGCACTTTAACGCCTAAGTTGTCACTGATTTGCCAGTCGGTATTAAAGGTCAGTTGATTAAATAGCGATTCAGTATAGTCAGAACGGTTTTCGGTACGAATGGTGGAGTTGCTGAACCGGCCATATACCGCTTCCAGATCGCCGTTATTGTCGACTATTTGCAGCTCTTCAATTCGGCCCAGTGCGGTACTACTGGCTCCGCCGGTGGCAATATGGTGTTCGTCACGGTTGTTTTCCAACTTGCCGTACATATATTCCAGCGTAAACTTCAGGTCGTTGCTGGGGCGATATTGCAGGGCTGTGGTAATCCCCAGACGCTCCTGTTCGTTGTTCCATACTGAATAACGGTTACCACGGGCAAACCACACGTTACCAGCAGCAGCCTGGGCAGCATCATCGGCATCGACGCTGTCACTGATACCGTTAGTGGCCCGTACCTGACGCCAGCGATAGGTGTTATACCCCATTTCACGGGATTCTTTTTTGCTGTACGCCACAGACGCCAGCGCACCAAAATCACCCCAGGTATTAGACAACATACCGGCAAAACGCGGATCAGTGCTATCGGTATTGGTGTTAGTGCCTAACTGGCCGGTTACTGCGCCCTGAAAGCCATCATAATCAAACGGTTTGGAAGTACGCAGGTTTACCGTACCACCGATACCGCCTTCTTCCTGATCGGCTGAATAAGATTTTTTCACATCGATCTGATTAAACAGTTCAGACGCAAAAATATTAAAATCAAATGCCCGTGAACGGCTGAGTGCGCCACGGCTATCCATTGGTGATGACGCCGTACCCAGTGCTTCCATACCGTTTACCTGCACCCGGGTAAAATCTGGCCCCAGGCCACGTAATGAAATCTGACGGCCTTCGCCGCCTTCACGGGTAATCGCCACACCCGGCACCCGCTGTAATGAGTCGGCCAGGTTCAGATCCGGAAAGTCGGCAATATCTTCTGCCACGATCGAATCCTGCGCGACCATCGAATCACGTTTAATATCTTTCGCTTTAATCACTGAACTACGGAAACCCTTAACGGCAATAACTTCTACATCATCACCCTGAATCTGTTCCGCTTCCTGAGCTATCACTGAACTATGCATGCCCGCGGTCATTGCCGCCAGGACAGCCAGTGACATGGTGGTTTTTTTATACTTTTTCATGTCTACCCCTGTTGTTTATTTTACGAGCGTTTTTTCTTACCTTAGATAACTTATGACACCGGTGTCAATACAGTTATCGTCGATTTGTTAAGCACTACGTCGCATTTAACGCCAGCTTATTGAATCAGATGATATTTCCCCTATATCACTGTTCATCCACCACGTTTCCCACTAAGGGACAAAATGCCGGGTACAGCAAGCTTAAATCTGGTTCAATCCGGTTTATTCACATAAAAATGACACCGGTATCAATAAATTAATTACAGCAAAAAATGGCTTAACACCTAAACTGGCAGGCTCTGCGAGCAAAGATTTACTGCCTGCTTAAGCGAGTACAAGATTGCTCTAAGCGAACCGTTGGAGCCCTGGATGGGCGGAACCGAGCCTACAGGGATGTATTCACGGCGTGTTCGTGTGAACAATCTTGTACTGGCCAAAACTGAGTTCAAGCCGCAGCTAGCCCCTGCTCTGACTACCTACCAGCGCATACCAGCCGATATAGATATACGCACAGGCCGGCACCAGAAAACTGCCCTGCAACGACCATGCATCCGCCACACCTGCCTGTAACAGCGGCACCAACGCCCCGCCAACAATGCCCTGGCATAAATAACCTGAAGCCCGGCTGGTATGTGCACCCAAGCCACGGATCGCCAGCGTAAAAATGGTCGGGAACATAATCGAATTAAACAGCCCGACCGACAGAATGGCCCACATAGCAAATTCGCCACTGCTGTTAACCGCCAGCACAATCGCCAGTACTGCAATTACCGCATTAAACGCCAGCAGGTAAATTGACGGAATAAACCGCATCAGCGCCGCGCCGATAAAGCGCCCCACCATGGCTGCGCCCCAGTAATAGGACACCATTTTGCCAGCACTCACTTTATCCATGTCCGGAATATCCAGTTGCATAAACAGCCCGACCAGATAACTGCCTACTGCCACTTCGGCGCCGACATACAGAAAAATAGCCACCACGCCAAACCGCAGTTGCGGAAAGGTGCGCATCAGGCTGATAAAATTGCCATGATTACCGTTATCGCTCTGCTGCAATGTTGGCAGCCTCAGCCATAAAAATAACAACGCCACCACCAGCAATACCGCTGCCAGCAGCAGATAAGGCCCCTGCACCGAGGTGGCATCGCCTGCCACCGTACCGGCTGATAAAATCAGTACCGCACCAAACCATGGCCCGGCAGTATGGCCCAGAGAGTTCATCGCCTGTGCCAGATTCAAACGGCTGGCCGCGTGGCGTTCATCGCCCAGCACGGCGACATAAGGATTGGCTGACACCTGTAATACGGTAATACCCGCCGCCAGCACAAACAGCGCCAGCAGGAAAAACCAGTACCAGTTCAGCATCGCCGCCGGATAAAACAGCGCCGCACCGGTTGCGGTGATTAATAACCCGGCCACCATACCGCGCTGAAAGCCAATCCGCTCCAGCAACATACCGGCCAGTGGCGACACCACAAAATAAGCCCCGAAAAAGCAGAACTGTACCAGCGCCGCCTGCAGATAACTCAGCTCAAACGCGCCTTGCAGATAAGGCAGCAGAATATCGTTAAGCGCGGTAATAAAACCCCAGATAAAGAACAGCGAAGTCATGGCCCAGAATGCCAGCCTGACATTCATGCCCGACGGATGCCCCTGTACGGAAGCGGAACCAGATAACTGCATACTACCCCCTGCCATCGACTGGCATTGCCGCCAGCACATCCAGACAAGCGCACAAGGTGTGGTAATCACACTTGGCCCCGGCGCTGCTTTTTTCATTGCTGTAACGCTGGTTCTGCCGGTTCAGCAACCGGAACCAGGCGCCATACTGATGGTCAACCAGATGCTGCCAGCTGTAGTTCCATAGCTGGCGGTAAGCGCTGAGATACTTGTTGTCTGCGGTGGTCTGGTATAACAGCGCGGCGGCAGCAAAGCTCTCTGCCTGCACCCAGAAATATTTATCATCGTCGCACCAGTTACCCTGCGGATCGTAGCCATACACCAGCCCGCCGTATTGCGCATCCCAGGCACTGTCGAAGGCAACATCAAACAAATGCTGCGCTTTGCTGACCAGCTGCGGATCGGCTTCCAGCCGGTTAAGTTGCAACAACAACTTGGCACACTCTGTCTGGTGGCCAGGTTGAAAGCC
>CAZXTH010000052.1:0-461 GCA_964643585.1 uncultured Pseudoalteromonadaceae bacterium | reverse complement strand
CCCACGGCCGGTAAAGATTTTTCGGATCGTCTTTGTTGTAATCCCAGTCTGGCAGAAACTGTTCGGTGTAATGCTCCCACACCTGTCCAGCGGTCAATGCCGCCTGACGGAAGGTAATATTGTGCGCCAGCTGTTTGGCCCGGGCTAAATAACGGGCTTCACCGGTAGCCTGATACGCTGCCAGCAACGCTTCGCACAGGTGCATATTGGCATTCTGGCCCCGGTACGCACCAAGCACGCCGTCCGGGCTGATTTCATCAGCATAAAGTCCGTACTGCTCCTGCCAGAAACGCTGCTCCAGCAAGGTAAAGGTTTCGGCAATTTTGTCGCGCCGCTCTGCCACGCCTGCCTGCTGTACCGCAGAATAAGCCAGTAGCACAAAGGCATAACCATAAGCCTGCTGGGTCATATCCAGCGGCTGATGATCCTGTAACGTCCAGGCATAACGCTGTGTGTCTGGC
>CAZXTH010000051.1:9912-12931 GCA_964643585.1 uncultured Pseudoalteromonadaceae bacterium | reverse complement strand
CCGTAAGCAATCAGCATCAAGCCGCGCCGGGGGTTCCATGGCAATAAAAGCCAACACTTGCAATAAATGGTTTTGCACCATATCGCGCATCTGGCCTGCATCATCGTAATAGCCCCATCGACCTTCAACGCCAACTTCTTCTGCCACAGAAATCTGTACGTGATCAATAGTATTATGATCCCAATTTGAAGCAAAAATCGCATTAGCAAAACGCAGAGCAAGCAAATTAAGAACGGTCTCTTTACCCAGGTAATGATCTATACGGTAGATCTGACATTCCTTGAAATAGCGTGCGACTTCATCATTAATCACTTTTGATGATGCCAGATCATGACCTATAGGCTTTTCCAACACGACACGAGATGGCTCATCAGCTAATCCTGCTAAAGCAAGGCCCTGACATAACTGGCTGAATAAAGAAGGAGGTGTAGCAAAATAACTAACTGGAATACGTTTAGTACAATCTACAACATCTGCCAGCTTCAGATATTCTTGCTGTTTGGTGAGGTCAACCTGAACGTAAATCAGTTTTTTCTGCATACGTTGCCAGATTTCCTGATCCAAAGGTTCTTTCAGGAATTTTTTCAGGCTTTCTTCTACCGCTGCAACATAACCTTCGGTATCTGATTCATCACGGGCGACACCAATAATACGTGAGTCAGCAGCCAGCAGACTTGCTTTTTCAAGTTGATAAAGTGCAGGTAGCAGTTTTCTGCGGGCAAGGTCCCCTTTGGTACCAAATAAGATTAAATCACATGCTTTTTCTTGTGCAGAGGTTGTCATAACTGACCCTTGAATTAGGTGTAATTTTACAACAATACGGCCATACTAGCGTACGTAAAGAGGCTTGTAAACCGAATATCTCGTAATTAAATTACACATTGTGTAATGTTTTGACTATTCCTATAGTATAAGGCAGTCTTAGCAATGGATCCGCTAGTTTGTGGTAAATTTAATACTATTCTGAAGTCGTTTTTGATGTATAACATACCACATTACAACAACCAGCTCGTGTATCCATTTATGATAATTAACGACAGGTCAGGAAGTGCCAGATGAACGTACTGGAAAAAATTGTCAACAGTGTCAACAGCTTCAGTAAGTCTGAACGGAAAGTAGCAGATGTAATACTGGCTAACCCTCAGACAACTATCCACAGCAGCATTGCTGCGCTGGCTAAAATGGCTGATGTCAGTGAACCTACGGTTAACCGTTTCTGCCGCCGTCTGGATACCAAAGGGTTTCCTGATTTTAAATTACACTTGGCGCAGAGTCTGGCTAATGGTACGCCTTATGTAAACCGCCATGTTGAAGAAGAAGATGGCCCAGAAGCTTATACCTCTAAAATCTTTGAATCTACTATGGCTGCGTTGGATACAGCTCGCCAGCGGGTTGATATCAATGCAATAAACCGGGCTGTAGATGTACTTACCCAGGCAAAGAAAATTTCATTCTTCGGGCTTGGAGCTTCAGCATCTGTTGCTCATGATGCCCAGAATAAGTTTTTCCGTTTCAATGTACCCGTTGTATGTTTTGACGATATCGTGATGCAGCGCATGAGCGCCATTAATAGCAGTGAAGGTGATGTGGTTGTATGTATCAGTCATACCGGCAGAACCAAAAACCTGTGTGATATTGCTGCAATAGCCAGAGAAAATGACGCCACGGTTATTGGTATTACCGCCTACGACAGTCCATTGGCTAAAGAATGTACGTTAGTTTTGTCACTTGATGTGCCGGAAGATACTGACATGTATATGCCAATGGCTTCCAGAGTGGCTCAGTTGGTATTGATTGACATTCTGGCAACCGGCTTCACGTTACGCCGGGGCACTAAGTTCAGGGAAAACTTGAAGAAAGTTAAAGACAGCTTACGGGGTTCACGTTTCGATAAAAAAGATTTTCACTCGTAGCCTTCTGACCAGATTGTAATTTTTTTCCAGTTTTACGCTATTTTCTGTAATTAAATTACATTAAACTAGGCCCACTTAGTCTACCTATAACAAGCAGGAGTATCTGATGCCAAGAAGAACCAAAATAGTTGCCACTCTGGGACCCGCTACCAGCACTCAGGCAACTATAGAGAAGTTGATTTCTGCAGGCGCTTCAGTTTTCAGACTGAATTTTTCCCATGGCTCGGCAGATGATCACAAAGAAAGAGCTGCTATGGTTCGGGCAGCTGCCGCAAAACTGGATGCCAACGTTGCTATTCTTGGCGATTTGCAAGGGCCCAAAATCAGGGTTTCTACTTTCAAAGATGGCCCGGTTGAGTTACAGGAAGGCCAGCCTTTTGTGCTGGATGCAGCTTTGCCAAAAGGTGAAGGTGACATTACACAAGTTGGTATTGATTATAAAGAATTACCGCAGGATGTTCGCAATGGCGATATTCTGTTGCTGGATGATGGCCGTATTCAACTGATTGTGACAGAAGTTGTTGGTCAGCGTATTCATACAAAAGTTTCTGTTCCGGGTAAGTTAAGCAACAATAAAGGTATTAACCGCCAGGGTGGTGGTTTAACTGCCCCTGCCCTGACGGATAAAGACAAACAAGATATCAAACTGGCTGCAGAGCTGGATGTTGATTTTCTGGCAGTGTCTTTCCCTCGTAGCGGTGATGATTTGCGTTATGCCCGTCAACTGGCTGAAGCAGCAGGCTCTTCAGCACGTATCATGGCAAAAGTTGAACGGGCTGAAGCAGTAGCTTCAGACCAGGTACTGGATGATATAATCCGTGCATCTGATTCCGTGATGGTTGCTCGTGGCGATCTGGGTGTTGAAATTGGCGATGCAGAACTGGTTGGCCAACAAAAACGTATTATTGCCCGCTCACGTCAGCTAAACCGTACGGTTATTACTGCTACGCAGATGATGGAAAGTATGATTGAAAGCCCTATGCCAACACGTGCAGAAGTGATGGATGTGGCTAATGCTGTGTTGGATGGTACCGATGCCGTAATGCTTTCTGCTGAAACAGCAGCAGGTAAGTATCCGGCAGAAACAGTACGGGCAATGGCCAGAG
>CAZXTH010000051.1:5411-9902 GCA_964643585.1 uncultured Pseudoalteromonadaceae bacterium | reverse complement strand
CCAGAGTATGTGACGGTGCAGAAAAACACCCAAGCATTCAGATTTCAAAACACAGAATGGATGTGACGTTTACAGAAGTCAGTGAAACTATCGCACTGTCAGCAATGTATGCCGCAAATCACCAGGAAGGCATTAAAGCGATTATTGCCCTGACGGAGTCTGGTTATACCGCTCAGCTGATGTCACGTATTACTTCTCCTCAACCTATTTTTGCTCTGTCTCGACACACTAAAACACTGAATAAAATGGCACTGTACCGCGGTGTTTATCCGGTATTTTTTGACAGTACAGCAGAAAAAGCAGCAGGCAGAACACTTTCTGAAGCAGCGATAGATGCAATCAGAACAAAAGCCGGACTAAAAACCGGTGATCTGGTTATTCTGACTCACGGTGATGTGATGGAAACAGTTGGCGCATCCAATACTTGCCGCATTGTTCAGGTTAAGTAATACTTTTTTCATAATAAAAACAGGGAGCTTAAGCTCCCTGTTTTTATTTGTGAATCTGTCAGAAAATATCTCTTTGTAACTGGCGATTACGTCTGGCTGCACGGTATTCAGCAAATTGCGGTGCCAATGCAGTTACTGCTGAACCGGCAACGACCAGAAAAGCACCTGACCAGGATAATGTATTCAGTTCCTGAGGAATCAGGCTACCAGGTATAAGCCAGACAATAATTGCTGCAAACATAATAGTCAGTAACGGTGTTATTGCCAGTACAGCACTGACTTTAGTTGCCTCCCAATGATGCAATGCTTCTGCAAAAGCGCCATAAGCTATCACAGTATTAATACAGCAGAATGCCAGCAATCCCCAGAATAGTGGAGTCATTTTTTGCTCAGTAAAAGGTGTTATATCTGTTACAGGTAACAGGCAAAGGGCTCCTGCTACATAAATCATGAACATTATTTGTTTTGAGTTATAGTGTACCAGCAGTTGTTTCTGTGCCAGCGCATATGCTGCCCAGGTAATGCTGGCAAAAAACACCAGCGTAATTCCAATAAACTCATTACTCTGAGTTACCAAAAAGCTACTTAGCTTGTCGTTAAAAAACAACAACAGACCACACACCAGAATGGCTGCGCCTATTTTCTGCCACAGCAATAACTGTTCTTTAAAAATAACAATACCGCCGATCATCATCAGGAAAGGTGCTAGCTGAATAAGCATTTGCCCTGCTTCAGCATTAAGATAAGCCAGCCCTGAAAGGTAAAGAACATAGTTACCAAGCAGACCAAGTGCAGCAATGATCATAAGCCATAAAATTTTCGGCTGAGTCAACAAGCGTAACGGTGGAAGATTACGGCGAATCAAGAGCCAGATACCCACGATGATAGCGGCAGCAATAAAACGAATACTGGTCACAGTAGCCGCGTCCATGATTTCCAGCATCATTTTCAGTGCAATGGGTAAAATTCCCCAGAGTACAGCAGTCAGTAGTGCAAGACTAAGACCTGCTGCAGTATTACCTGTTGTTTGGTGCATTAAGATTCCTTAGAGGAAAATCAGAAGTGTTAGCTCTGCAGGCAGAACTGCCTGAGAGGCCACCATTATCGCTTATTTCTCATGATACTGTCTTGTGGTTTCCATCTTTATCAGGTTAAGGTACAGATTATATCGGTAAGGCTGCTTTGCGTTGAATCAAGGCTTACCTGCCTGATTACACAGTATAATAATGCCGGAAAGAGGAACTATTATGACAATAATCAGACGCATTGCTGTACTTACTTCCGGTGGTGATGCTCCGGGGATGAATGCCTGTATCAGGGCTATCGTATTAACGGCCAGCAGCCATAATATGGAAGTGATCGGTTTCCGCCATGGATATAACGGCTTACTGGAATCTGATTATCAGACGCTGTTACCTGCACACGTTCAGAATATTATTCAACGCGGCGGGACTATTTTGAAAAGCGCCCGCTGCCCTGCTCTGCAAACTGAGGATGGTCCCAGGCTCGCGGCCGAAAGTCTGCATAAATTGAATATTGATGCATTGATTGTCATTGGCGGAGATGGCAGTTTTAGAGGTGCGATGACTATCAGTAAATTTTACCGTGGGCAGATTATTGGGGTTCCCGGTACGATAGATAATGATGTTGATGGTACTGATAACACGATTGGCTTTGCAACCGCCATTGATACAGCTCTGGATGCGATAGATAAAATACGTGATACCGCCGATGCGTTTGAGCGTATTTTCCTGGTTGAACTCATGGGCAGACACACCGGTTATATCAGTCTGGCTGCAGGTATTGCAGCCGGTGCTGAGCAAATTATTTGCCCTGAATTTGGCACGATTACACCAGATAACCTGAAAACTGTGATCAAACCAATTCAGCATGCTCAGTTACTGACGGGTAAATCCAGCTATATCATTATTGTTGCAGAGCATAGTTATCCTGGTGGAACTACTGCTCTGGCAGATGCGCTGACTAAGGCTATCGGCATTGAATGCCGTGCTTGTATTCTTGGGCATATTCAGCGGGGAGGCTCACCTGTCGGAGCCGACCGCATTCTGGCAACCAAACTGGGAGCTTATGCAGTTGAGCAATTAAAAGAAGGTGCTGATCTTGTTATGGCCGGAGAGGTAAACCAGCAGGCAGTACTCTACCCACTGGGACTGACCGGTGAGAAACGCAAACAGGTCGATCCTTACCTGGTTCGCTGGCAACAACAGATAGCCACTTATTAGTGGCTGAAAACCTGTTTCACTCTGTCTTTATAACTACGGCTGACTTTTACAGACTGGCCGTTGGTGAGCATCAGTTGATGTTCACCATTAGCCAGCATCTGTAACTTGGCAATTGTACTGACATTGACAATCGCTGAACGGTGAACCCGGACAAACTGCTTGGGATCCAGCTCCTGTTCAAGCTCTTTCATTGTACGGCGTAAAATGTGTGTCTGACCGTCACTGGTATGAATACACATATAATCACCGGCAGCGTCCACCCAATCGATAGCTGAAACAGGGACTCGGGTAATCTCACCGCTGTCTTTGATACTGATAGCTTCCGGAAAACGGTCATTAACCACCGGCTCTGCATTATCCAGCCGCTGCAGAATATGATCAGCCTGCTCACCGGTGAGCTTGGCTACCGCTTCAGCCAACTGGCCTTTATGCTTTTGTGAGTCTTTTGCTTCATGATAAGCAAGAACTTTTTGCACAGCCTGTTCCAGACGTTTATGCTCAACCGGTTTCAGCACGTAATCAATCGCACTCACTGCAAATGCATCAAATGCATAATGATTATACGCTGTAACAAAAACAATATATGGGAGTTCTATCTGCTCTTCCTGCAACTGTTTTAATACCGCAAAACCATCAAGGCCTGGCATTTCCACATCAAGAAAAACAACATCTGGCTGATGCTGTCTGATACTTTCAATTGCGGTCTGTCCGTTGCCACATTCTGCAATAACCTTAAGCTCCGGAAAGGCTTCCAGCCTAACCAGCATCCCTTTTCGGGCTAAAGGTTCATCATCAACTACTATTACCTTAAGCATGTTCCGGATCCGTTTCTTCTAGTTCTAATGGTATTCTTATATTTACTTTTAAACCGCGTGGCTGGTTATGTGTCAGAACCAGCGCAAAATCTTTATCATATAATGCCGCCAGCCGTTCTCTGGTATTCACCAGTCCGACGCCACTATCACTGCCTTTAGGCAACCCATCCGTTATGGTCATGCCGGGTCCGTTATCTGCAACCTCCAGCAATAAATCATGACCAAATTTACGGCCGGTAATAATAATAGTGCCACCGTTAATCTGGCTTGCCACTGCATATTTTACGGCATTCTCAATAAGCGGCTGTAAAATCAGGCTTGGAACTAACGCTTTTTCTGTTCCCGGTTCAATATCAATAATTATCGACAGACGCTCAGAGAACCTGACCTTTTCTATTTCAAGATAGAGTCTTGCAGCGTAGATTTCCTGTTCAAGAGGAACTTTATTAATAGGATCTTTATATAACGAATACCGCAAAAAGTCACTTAATCGGCTGACCATTTTATTTGCGGTATCAGTTTCGTTGATTAAAACCAGAGTTGATATGGCATTAAGAGTATTAAAAAGAAAATGCGGATTCAGCTGATAACGCAGCATTTTAAGCTGAGCTTCATGTGCTTTATTTGTAGCAGTGAGTGATTTTTGCTTTTCCTGCTGCAAGGTCTGGTAGTACTTTATACCAAAGTATAACCCGCTCCAACTTAGCATCACATAAACAGCAACCGGCGTATCACGGATATATTTAATCCAGTCATCTGGCCGGTAACCGTGGCGGTAAATTTCCCAGTAATTGAAATTACGAATACTGGTCCAGATTGCTGCAATGATCAGAGTTAACACCAGGACAGTGAGCAGCATTTTCCATGGTGCCCAAAACCAGATACGCTGATAGATATAGCGCAATGGTATTGTTATCAGCCAGCCGACATAAGCATCCAGTGCAACCACTATCAGGTAAGCATCACGGGTTTCCTGTATCAGGC
>CAZXTH010000051.1:4715-5401 GCA_964643585.1 uncultured Pseudoalteromonadaceae bacterium | reverse complement strand
TTTTTAGGTTTATTCAAGTAGTTATTGTACGGAAATAATTACCAGATAGTAAATCAGATAGCAGGATTATAGCGAAACAATGCGGTGTACTTTGTTTGCTTGAACGTATTTGGTACGAGGTTAATCGCATTCTTCAGAACCGGATACCCAAACGCTGCAAAAGAAACCCCATCAGCCAGGCGGGTCCAATCAATAAAAATTGCACATCTTTAAAAAACGACGGCTTTTTCCCTTCAATTTTGTGACCAATAAACTGAAAAATCCACATAATCACAAAGAGGAGCAGCGATAATTGCCACAGCGGAGTCTGAACATTTTGTTCCAGCCATCGCAAAATGAACACGACAACTGCAGTAAAAATTGTCATACCAACACCAAGTGAAAACGCCAAGGAAAAATAGAATGCCAGAACAGGCAGACAGATTATCAGAGGCCAGGTAATCTCCTGCTCGGCCAGTAAACTGAACGGCATTGGAATCTGCCATAGCAATCCGAAAACAGTAAAATAGATTACCGGAACGGCAAACCAGTGTATTAATTTATTTACCGGATGCTGGTGGCTTTCAGCATATTCAGCAAACCATTGTCGGGCACTTTTCATTGTTATTTTCCGCCTCAGGCTAGGTGATATCCGTGGAACTTTAGCCTTGCTGTAGCCAAACAGCAAGCACTAATTAAAGTTCTGT
>CAZXTH010000051.1:0-4705 GCA_964643585.1 uncultured Pseudoalteromonadaceae bacterium | reverse complement strand
TACAGGGGTTGGTTTACGGTCCTGATCAAGAGCAACAAAGGTAAAACTGCCTGAAATTGCTTTATGCTGATCGTCGCTGAACATGTTTTCAACAAAAATATCAACCTGTACACGAATACTGGTTCTGCCAACATGTTCGATACGTGCAACAAGCTCAATTATTGTTCCGGCAGGAATGGATTCTTTAAAGTCTACCCGATCAGAACAAACGGTAACCAGAGGTTTACGGCAGAAACGGGTAGCAGCAATAAAAGCGACTTCATCCATCCATGCCAGAGCCTCACCGCCAAACAGTGTATTATGATGGTTGGTCCGTCCCGGAAATACGGTTTTAGTTACCCGGGTCAGAGCATATTCACGTCTTTTGGCTATCAGGGCTTCATCATTCATTGCTGTATCTCATTTGACTTCAAAACAGGAATTCTAAAAGTTGTTGTTCATCTGATAAAGGGTTTAGGCCATAATAATTTTATTTCAGGATAATGAGTTACTTTCCCATGCAAACAATTAAGTATCGCGTAACCATTTCTGATATCAGTGCCCATCTGATAGACATTGAACTACGTTTTGTTCCCCAGCAAGATAACCACATTCTAAGCCTGCCAGCCTGGATACCTGGCAGCTATATGATCAGGGATTTTGCCCGTAACCTGATCAGTATAACAGCTACAGATCATGACGGAGAGCTGACATTGCATCAACTGGATAAACAGTGCTGGCAGTTGACCACTAATAACAATCAGGAAGTTACAGTTCGTTACCAGATGTATGCCAATGATTTATCAGTCAGAGCAGCGTATATTGATGATGAACTTGCTGTACTGAACCCTGCTGCATTATGTCTTTCTGTATCCGGGCTTGAACTACTGCAACATGAGTTAATGTTGCCCCCTCCTGAGGCACGCGTAACCGGAAGCTGGCAGGTAGCAACAGGCCTGACTCCTGCCAGTGGTACTGAATTTATGCAGTTTGGTAATTATCTGGCTGATAATTACCAGCAACTGATAGACAGTCCTGTTTTGCTGGGAGCATTACATCTGCAACAGTTTGATATTGATGGTGTTCCCCATTATCTGGTTTTCACTGGTCAGAACCTGACGGATTATCCGCGTATCTGTCGTGATGTGGAAATTATATGCCGGCAGCAAGCCTCTGTATTCGGTGGTTTGCCACAAGACCTTACCGCTTACTGGTTTCTGGTATGGGTAACTGAGAATGGTTATGGAGGGCTGGAGCATCATAACTCTACTCTATTGCTATGTAACCGCTTTGATTTACCTCTACCCGGGACACTTTCTATTGATGATAACTACCAGAACTTTCTGGCGCTGTGTAGTCACGAATATTTTCATACATGGTGGGTTAAACGGTTAAAACCTGCAACATTCCGGCAGTACCAGCTACAGCATGAGCAATACACACGGCAATTATGGATTTATGAAGGCTTTACTTCCTATTTTGACGATCTGGCACTGGTAAAGTGCGGCCTGATTTCTCCGCAGCAATATCTGACGACGCTAGAGAAAACGATCACCAGGGTAACACGTAACAGAAGTGATACTATTCAGAGTTTACAGGACAGCAGTTTTACTGCATGGACTAAATTCTATAAGCAAGATGAAAATGCTGTAAATGCTGTTGTCAGCTATTACAGCAAAGGCGCGTTGCTTGCCTTGTGCCTGGATGCCGCTTTACGCCAGCAACATAGCAATCTTAATCAGTTGGTGGTGTATTTATGGCAACATTATCTCCAGGATGGCACTGATGATAATAGTCTTTTTGAGGCGCTCAAGCGGCAAGGATTTGGAGATATCGCCCTTCTGGTTGATAGGTGGGTTAATCAGCCAGTCTCTCTGCCGCTGGAGCATTTATTGCCGGAATTAGGTGTAACACTCACATTCCGTTATGCCGAACATGCTGATGACCTGGGCGGCCAGGCTAAGTCTGTAAGACCACTACCATATCTTGGAGCACAATATAAAAGCAGTAATACGGGAATTCAGCTTACTCACGTACATAACGGGGGTGCAGCACATCAGGCTGGATTAATGACGGGAGACCAACTAATTGCCATTGCTGGCCGCCGGCTTACTGAAAGCAGTTTTACACAGTTGCTACAGCGATTGCCAGAAGGCTCAAGCCAGCAGTTACATTTCTTCCGCAAGGACCGCTTGCTTACCACAGAACTGAAACTGCAGCCATCTGCATTGCAGGTAGCACAGCTGAGTATTATTGATCCTCAAAAGTTACAGCTATGGCTACAAGGCGGCAGTCAGAGCGCAGGCAATAATAACGCCGGGTCTAATCTCTCCTGAAACCAGTTCAGGCGCCAATCCAGGTGCGGGCCAGTTACCCGCCCCGTAGCGCCTATTTCTGCAATCTTCTGGCCCTGTTTTACTTTATCACCAGCCTGTACATTAAACTTGCTCAGATGCATGTAGGTTGAGCTGACTCCAAAACCATGATCGATAATCAGTGTCAGGCCCGAGAAATATAAGTCTTCAGCCAGTAACACTGTACCGCTCCATGCAGCAATAACTTCAGTACCAACAGGAGCTGCAATATCAAGCCCAAAATGCGGGTTTCTCGGTTCTCCGTTAAATATCCGCTGACTACCATAAACTCCGGTTATACGGCCTTCGGCAGGTTTTACCGGAGGCTTAAAAATATACTGATTATTGGTAAGGGTTTGTCTGGCAGATCTGACTTTCTGATTATCTGCCTGAATCCTGGCGGTAACTTCAGCCGGAGGTGAAACATACTTTTGCGCTACACCAGTGATACGTTGAATATCATATTCACGTTGAGACAGCTGAACCTGGATATCCTGCTTCTGCCCTTCAGGAGTAATTACCTGTAGCAGTTGTTCTGTTGCAGCATCACGTCCGATACCAAATACAAAAAGCCCTTCAGGGCTTATTTGTAATGGCTGATTATTAAATAAAACCTGGTTTCCGGGCATAGTTTTGCCCTGAATAAGACTGCCTTGCGTGAGCTCACCCTGTAGCTCAACAGTACTATCTGCTATTGCTGTACTGCTAGCTAAAAGCAATAGCGCCTTTACCAACACCTTCATAAGCGACAACCTTATAATTTCTGGCAGGTTCAATAGACTTAAGTTGCATTGCAATATATTCAGCAAGACACTCAACGGTAGTATCACAGTCAACCAGTTCACAATGAAGTTGAGGCAAACTTAACTCAAAACTTCCCTGCCCGGATTGATAGCGGAAGCTATAACTTGCTTCTTCTGCCTGTAACCAGTTCAGTGATTCTGCAGCACACAAGTCTTCTTTGGTGCCAAGATAAATATCCTGCCAGCGCTCTGCCCATAATTTATTAAGTCGCGGAGACAACATGCCATCAGTATAAATCTGAATAGCTGAACGGTGCCCATGAGCAATACGCTGACAGTTGCCATCATGTTTTTTCAGGCCGTGGCTGTAATGATAGTAGAAACCTGTAGCCTGTTCCGGCCGGAGATTAAAAACAACTTTGGTTACATTAGCGGGTAGCAGCGGTTTAATCTGTTGTTCCAGGAACGCAGCAACTGTTTGCTCGTTGATAACGGCCCCTGGAACACTAACAAATGCGTCAGACGGTGCCGCAATTTGAATAACGCCCCTGTCACTACCATAACGCACGCATTGCTGTTCTTGCTTGAACTGAATCTGCAGATAATCACAATCTGCTGGTAATGCCAGTTTGTGGTCGATAAGTTCGTCTATGGCACGTTTAATCGTTTTTTTGACTTTACCAAAGTCAAACACCATTGATGCTTCATCCAGATCGCCATGTAATTCAACGTCAGTAATATAGCTTTCTCCTAACATTCCGCGTTTAGCAGACAGATAAGAAAAATCTATGACAGTTAAATCCCGTACAAATAAAATCATTGGTATATCTCAAACAGCCCAAATTCTGATAGGCGCCATTATAACCTGTCACGTTAGTGTGATATATGTCTTTCAGCGTTTATGCTCTGTCAGCCAGCTATTTAACAGCCCTACCTGCCCGCATTTATACGCGGCATACATTAACCTGATGGCATTGCTTAATAAAAGGCTGTCATTCCATTCGGTTTTTTGCTGGATTTCCTGATAACAGCTGAGCGCTTCTGGAGTCAGATATCCTCTCAGCTCTTTTTTCCCTGACTGTTTCTGCTTTTCACGGTAACGCTGCTGTTTTTCTGCATTACTTAATGCTCTTCTTCCTGAATCTGTCATAACGGCACTCATCCCAAATAAACTGAAACAGCAAAATTCTGATAAATAATCAAGCCACCGGAACAAATCGGACTTGTCTGGCGTACAAGTGTTCGCTAAAGTGACCCGGCAATTTTACTGGATTAAACATACATGACAAAGAATAGCTTTACAAAAGAAGATTTGATTGCCTGCGGCAATGGTGAATTATTTTGCCCTGGTAAATCGCCTTTCTGGTTCGGTCAATCAGGCAGAGAAAGCATTGCAATATATCCTGCAACAGGATCGGGTATTTGTTCCAAGAAAGCAAATCAGCCAACAGCAATGTATAACATAGCTTCTCAGGCTACGTATGAGTGTCATCGGTCTCCAGATCAGTTAAAGCAGTCAGTTTACAATCGGTCAGCAGACCTGTGACGCCTGCACTTAGTCTGAAGACTATGTGCAACTCGGGAAGATAGGCGCTCAATACGACGATTGAATACCTCCTCCACATCGGC
>CAZXTH010000050.1:11027-13184 GCA_964643585.1 uncultured Pseudoalteromonadaceae bacterium | reverse complement strand
GGACGGGCGGACAAATTCGTCAGGAACGAATTTGAACAGCTTGCTGGCCCGAAGGGTAAACTTCATGGATGAAGTTTATAATCGAGCCCCATGGAAGGGTTTACGGCGTGTTAGCGTGAGTAAGGTGATGGATGCTTAACTGACTGGCATTAGGCATAGGTAAGCTTTTTAAAACGATTTAGTGAGCTGAAGAAGATGCAGGGGAAATCAGAAAAGCTCCTGCTATATAAACAGGAGCTTAAATTAGCAAGATTCCGTTAGTCCATTTCATCCAGCATATCCAGGAAGTCTTCATCTACTTCTGGTTGCTGTCTTTGTGGTGGATTACCATCATAAATTTTATATTCCAAACGCTGAAAATAACTTTCACGGATAAACGCATACGGATCAATTGATTCATTGAGTAACTGCTCAACAGACATCAGCTGTTCCCGTCCATCAAGCGCTTCGATAACATAGCGGGTTATAGCAAGCGGCGTATTCAGTAATTTCGCCGGGAAATACAGATTATCTACCACCCCACCGACCAGTTGTCTCGGTGTAGAAGGCCCTATTCCCGGAATCATCAGGTAAGGCCCTGCGCCAACTCCCCATACGGCCAATGTCTGGGAAAAGTCTTCATCTTGCGCTTCCAGTCCGATACGGCTTGCTACATCAAATAATCCGAGTAAACCTACAGTGCTGTTTACCAGAAACCGCCCGGTACTGATAGCTGCACTGCCCGGTTTGGCTTGCAGCAAACCATTTACGGCACTGGCTGGCTCACCGATATTATCAGCCATATTTTTCAGTCCCTGCCGGGCAGGTTTAGGCATAACTTTCATATAACCAACAGTTGTCGGCCGCAGTATATGCTTATCCAGAATATCGTAGTTAAAATCCCACAATGGCCGGTTATAGTCTTCCAGTGGGTCTCTGGGATCGCCCACAGCAGTATTTTCTGCTGCTTGCTGCTCCGTTTTTGCTGAGCTGGCACAGCCTGTAACCAGGCCAATCAACATCAGAACAAGCAGACAACGGGAGAGAGAAATCGGCATATTAAGGTTCCAGTGTTAAACGTGTATGTACTTCAGGTTCAGAAAAAGATAATACCTCAGAAACAGCCTGAATATCTCCGGTTTGTTGCTCAACAGTACCACTCAAAGACATTCTTGCTATCACTTCAATTTTTTCAGCTTCAGCCAGCGTCCAACCCGGTTGCATAGCCATCTTTTCTGTTAGAACCAGTTCAACATTGCCAGCAGGCAGGGGCAAACGTTGCGCGGCTAACGGTAAAGGTGGGCCTCCGGCAGAGCGGGCAAACAAAAACAAACTTGCTTGCGGATATTGTTGCTTCAGCTGCGGGTCGACATACAGGCTGACAATAACCTGGCGCCCTGCAACTTTCGCAACGTTATCAGCCGCGCCCAGTTCAGTCAGTTTTTCACTAACCACTGCATAACGGGGGTCATTTGCAGGCAAACGCTCCAGCAGCAATTGCCATGCGGTAATCGCTTCAGGTACATCACCTTTCTCATAAGCGATTAATGCCATCAGAGATAATGCATCCAGATTATCCGGTTCATTTATCAGCACACGGGCAATACTCTGACCTGCTTTAGCGAGCTCTTGCTCACCACCCACTACAACCAGCGCCTGACTATAGCTAAGCAGTAACGCCGAACGATTAGGGGTTAGCTTTAAGGCCTTTTCAAATGCTTCTATTGCATCCAGCATAAGCCCTTGCGACATCCAGATACGCCCAAGTAGCATCCAAGCAACGGCATCGTCTCCTTCTTCAGCCAGTCTGGTACGCAATGCCAGTGCGAATAAGGATAATTCATGCTCGGTTAATGCCTCGCCCTGATTCAGCAACGCGCGTTCACCATATTCCGGTAACTTATCACGGGCTAACTGCCAGTCATCAAGTTGCCGGTAATGGCCTGTTACGGCATAAATAGCACCAACCATTATGCCGGTCACCACTATCAGTGAAAGCTGAAAAAACAATCTTTTCTTAGGCTGCCGTAATGTAACGGCCTGCTTTTCCTGATGTAAAAACTGCCCTTTCAGCTCCTGAGCTGCAGCCAGAAAATCCTGCTCTGCCAATTCACCACTGTCACGGGCCTGCGCCAGCAATTGCAGACGCTCTTCAAATAATTGTGCAGGTGTCTGGTC
>CAZXTH010000050.1:8000-11017 GCA_964643585.1 uncultured Pseudoalteromonadaceae bacterium | reverse complement strand
CTCTGAAGAAAGCGGAACTTCTGGCTCATCCGACTGTTGGCGTCGTTTTTTCAGCAACACAACCGATAACAATAACACCATTAGCAATGGAGCCAGCCAAAGCAACAAGGTATAACGATTTACCGGGGGTTGATAATGCACAAAATAGCCATATCGGTTAATCATATAATCAAGTACTTCCTGCCGGCTCTTGCCTTCCAGAATCAGTTCGTACGTTTTCTGGCGCATATCTTCTGACACCACAGCATTAGAATCAGCAATATTCTGGTTCTGGCATTGCGGGCAACGTAGTTCAGCTGTCAGTTGCTGATAAAGCTGGCGTTGAGTTTCATTTTCAAACTGCAAAATCTCCTGCTCTGCAGCATGGGCAGCCATTCCCAGAAATAACAACAGACTAATAAGCAATCTTTTCATTAGTTAGTTACCCATTGCTGATAAACCGGTGCCAGTTTCTGTTGCCATACTGCCGGATTAATATCACCGATATGATGCAGACGAATAATGCCATCAGCATCAATCAGAAAGGTTTCAGGCGCGCCACTGACACCCAGATCCAGCGATAACCGGCGTTCCTGATCCAGAATATTAAACTCATACGGATCTCCGCGTTGCTCCAGTTTATTACGTACATCAAGCTGCAAGCGGTGTAAATCAAAGCTTTCACCGAACACCGGATCAGCCGGTAAATCATAATATAGCCCGATAATTCTTACGCCTTGCTGACGCAACTGAGCCAGATATCCAAGCTCAGCATTACAGGTTGGGCACCAGGTTCCCCAGACATTCAGCAGATAAGTTTGTCCCTTAAGCTGTTCAGCAGTCCAGATTTTTTCCGGCTGCATCAGATCAGGCAAATTAAACTCCGGCAACGGCTGGTTAAGTACTGCAGAGTTACGCTCCATCGGATTAGAAAACAAACCACTGAGCAGAAATAACGACAATGCCAGAAAAAGAATTAACGGCAGAAAAAAGCCTAACTTACGCATCTGGCAACTCCTTATATGCAGAAGCGGAATCATTGGCTTTAGCCGTAACTACCCGCTTCTGCCGGTAACGTTTATCAGCCAGTGAAATCACTCCACCAGCAGCCATCAACAGGCCACCCAGCCAAATCCAGCGTACAAAAGGCTTAACATGTAAACGCAGCGCCCAGGCTTCACCTGGCAGTTCTTCTCCCAGCGAAACATAAATATCACGGCTTAAACGGGCGTGAACTGCTGCTTCTGTCATTACCATGCGAGTGATGGTATAGAAACGTTTTTCAGCATGAAGGTGAGTGACATAACGACCATCTTTGCTGATGTCCAGCTCTGCTGCCTGACCGTTATAGTTCGGGCCAGTAATGTCATACACTTCATTAAGTAAAAACTGATAACCGGCTATCGTTGCAGTATCACCGGCTTTCATCCGGACATCGCGCTCTACTGTATAGGTTTTGGTCATAGCCACACCGATCACCAATACCGCAAAACCGATATGAGCGATCGTCATACCATAATGGCTGGCATTAAGTTTCTGTAATCCGGTAGTAAAAGAACCAAACTGCCGTGTACGCTGCCATACTTCACCCAGAGCAGAAACACCAACCCAGGCACCAAGCAGTAATCCCATCAGAGCCAGATTAGCCTGAACAGACTGCATTGCGGCTAATGTCCCGACAGCCAGTATCAGCGTAGCGACAGCAATCATACTGAAGGGTTTTAATAATGGCGCAGCTTTCTGCTGTTTCCAGCGAACCCATGGCCCTAACCCAAGCAACAGGCTGAACGGAATTACCAGATAGTAAAACATCTGATTAAAGAACGGCTCCCCAATGGATATAGACCCCAGACCCAGTTCTTTATGGAATAACGGAAATAAGGTGCCAAGAAACACTACCAATGTAGCCGTCAACAGGAAAATATTATTGCCCCACAGCAGTACTTCGCGGGAAAACAGCTGATAGCGGGCCTGGCTGCGCACAGCCCCCATCCGCAATGCGTATAGCAGCAATGAACCGCCGATAACGATCAGCAGGAATACCAGCAGGTAAATGCCGCGGCCGGGATCAGTAGCAAATGAATGCACAGAGACCAGAACCCCGGAACGAACCAGGAAGGCTCCTAATAAACTGAGAGAGAATGCTGCCAACGCAAGTAACACTGTCCAGGATTTGAAAGTGCCGCGTTTTTCTGTCACCGCTAAGCTGTGAATTAACGCCGTACCAACCAGCCAGGGCATAAAGGAGGCGTTTTCTACCGGATCCCAGAACCACCAGCCGCCCCAGCCCAGCTCTTTATATGCCCACCAACTGCCAAGCATAATACCCAGTGTCAGAAACAACCATGCAGACAGCGTCCACGGCCGTGCCCAACGGGCCCAGGTACTATCAAAGCGGCCACTGAGCAAAGCTGCCAGCGCAAAAGCAAAAGCTACTGCAAACCCAACGTATCCCATATACAACAATGGCGGGTGAAAGATCATCCCGAAGTCTTGCAGCAATGGATTAAGGTCAGAACCTTCTACCGGATAATACGGCAGGCTGCGCGCAAAAGGGTTAGACATAAACAAAGAAAAGGCAATAAAGCCAGCAGAAATCAGCCCCAGAATTCCCAGAATCCGGCCCTGCATCAATAAAGGTAACTCTCTGGAGAAAATTGCTACAGCAGCTGTCCAGCCGGTCAGCATCAGTACCCACAGCAACATTGAACCTTCGTGTGAGCCCCAACTAGCCGTAACCACATAATATACCGGCAGCTTGGTACTGGAGTTACTGGCTACGTTAATAACAGTAAAGTCATGGGTTACAAAAGCATAAATCAGAGCCAGCATTGCAAAAAATGCGAAACCGAACATTGCAAGCGACAAAGGTTTGGCCAGCAATAACGCACGTTCGTCGGCACGATAACTGCCGTACAGCGGCACAACTGCCAGTAATACAGACAAAGCAAAGGCAAATGTCAGCGCCAGCTGACCCAGTTCAGCTCCCATAAACTACCCCTCTGAACGTTCAATCTGGCTTGGCGGAACATGGCGGA
>CAZXTH010000050.1:0-7990 GCA_964643585.1 uncultured Pseudoalteromonadaceae bacterium | reverse complement strand
CTTTCATGGCCTCTGCAACTTCCGGCGGCATATATTCTTCATCATGTTTAGCAAGCACCTCAGAGGCCTTTACCAAGGTAGGCCCAACCAAAATACCTTGTGCTACAATGCCTTGCCCTTCGCGGAATAGATCAGGTAATAAGCCTTCAAATTCTACAGTGACCACAGGGCCAGTATCGACCAAATCAAAAGTAACCCGCAGCGATTCTGGATCACGGTTTACAGAACCTGCAACCACCATGCCGCCAATCCGCAACCGTTGCCCTGGTTGAGGTTTGGTTTTATCAGCTCCGATCCCTTCAACAATCTGTGATGGGGTATAAAACAAATCAATATTCTGCTGTAAGGCAAATAACATGGCGCCGACAGCACCTGCCAGCAGGCCTATTACCAGTAATATGGAAAAAAGCCGTTTTTGTCTTCTGCTGTTCATAGGTTGAACTACTCCTGATACTCTTTGATTCGTTTCTCACGAGCCAGCCGTGCAGCCAGTTGCTGTTTAAATTGCCGCTGTTCATAAACACTGAAACCAGCCAGCACTATCAGCAGCAAGTAGGTCAGTCCAAATGACAACCAGACAAACAGGCCATAACCACCCATCGCCCAGAATGCCTGCCAGGAGTCAAAATAACTCATTGCTCTCCCCCCACCCATGCTTTAACCCAGGGCCTGTGTTGCTCGTTAACCAGTATGGCAGTACGTAAACGCAGGCAAGTTAGTGCCAACATCAGAACTGCAAACGCCAGAATGCTGATCAGCAGAGGCCACAACATACTGGGATCAATTGAAGGTTTGGCAAACTTGGTAATACTTGCCCCCTGGTGCAGGGTATTCCACCATTCAACTGAAAAATGAATAATCGGCAGGTTCACAACCCCCACTACTGCCAGTAAACAGGCGACTTTGCTGCCAGTTTGCCGGTCTGAAAAAGCCCCATTCAGCGCAATAACCCCGAGATACAGAAATAGCAGAATAAGCTCAGAAGTCAGCCTTGCGTCCCAAACCCACCAGGTTCCCCACATCGGTTTACCCCAGGCCATACCGGTCAGTAATGCAATGGCAGTATAAACAGCACCAATCGGCGCAATCGCCAGCACTGACCATTGTGCTACCTTTACCTGCCATACCAGCGCAACAAAAGCTGCTATCGCCATAGCAGAGTAAGTTCCCATCGACATAATGGCAGAAGGAACATGTAAATGAATAATCCGGTAACTGTCGCCTTGCTGGTAATCCGGAGGAGTAAAAGCCAATCCCCAGATATTACCTACAGCCAGTAATGCCAATGCCAGAACCATCAGCCACGGCTGGATACGACCACAAAAATGGAACAAGGTTTCAGGTTTTGCGTATGGATGCAACCACTTAAACATATCAGCTCACATTAATTCTCAGGGCACTGGTCACCGCCACCGGCACCAAAGCTAACGTAAATAAAAGGATAGCCAGCAAAACTGCCAGCTGTCCGTAGTAATTCAGTCCCATGCTGGCAGCTTCCATCGCTGCACTGGCAAAAATGAGTAACGGGATATAGAGCGGCAGAATCAATAATGCCAGTAGAATACCACCTTTATCAGCCGACATGGTAAGGGCGGCCCCCAGTACACTTAATACAGTCAGAACCGGCGTTCCAAGCAACAGTGTCAGGATCATGGCATAAAATGTTGCCTGATCAACACCCAGTAACAATGCAACTACAGGAGACAATAGTACCAACGGAAGCCCGGTACTCAGCCAGTTGCTGAGCATTTTTGCCAGTACAAAGGATAATAAAGGTTGTTGCCCTGCGACAAGCTGCTCAATCACGCCGTTACGGTAATCATCTTTAAACAGCCTCTCAGCTGCCAGTAACACACTTAAAAGTGCCGCAATCCAGACAATACCGGGTGCCATTATCCGTAACAGGTTTGGTTCTGGCCCAACCCCTAGCGGGAACAATGTCAGAACAATAAGGAAAAATAATAACGGATTCAGCCAGTCAGCTTTCTGACGGCTTAGCAACGAAAGTTCTCTGCGGGTAAAAACAGCCAGTGCTACCATCGGTAAGTTAACTCCAGACGGCGTACACCATGATAATCCATCGTCAGTGGCTGATGCGTTGTCAGAATAATAGCGCCTCCCTGCTGCAAATGCTGCAGAAAATGCTGTTGCAGTAACTGAATTGCGCCCTGGTCCAGGGCCGTAAATGGTTCATCAAGAATCCATAGCTTACTGGATGTCAGCCACAGGCGGGCTAGCGATACCCGTCGTTGTTGTCCGGCAGACAACATCCGGCAAGGAATATCTTCCAGACCAACCAGCCCCAGGCTAGCAAGCAACTTCATATCGTCTGCATCTGCCAGGCCAGAAGCAGCACGCCAGAATCGAAGGTTTTCAATTCCTGTCAGTTGCTCATGAATTCCACTCTGGTGGCCGATATAACAAAGATTAGCGGCATAATCTGCCGCAACCTGGCGCAAAGGTTGGCCCAGATAACTAAGCTGACCATCATCAGGAGAGGCCAAACCGGCAAGCAAGCGCAGCAAAGAGCTTTTTCCTGCGCCATTACGGCCCTGAATTTGCAGTAATTCACCCGGTTCCAGGCTGAATGAAAGCGCGTCAAACAGTACCCGATCCTGCCGGATACAGCATAAACCGGCTGCCTGCAGCAACGGATATTGGGCTGATGATGGTAAAGGTTCCTGACTTATCACGGGCCTGCGCACTATCGCCTGTTGAAAAAATTGGGCGCATATTACCATACTGGGTGCAGAATACGAATGTGCTAAAATGCCAATCGACACAGAAACAAGGTAAAACATGAACCAGATCAATCTGGATAAACTTGCCGGAACAACATCTCTCCGCCCAGATAACGGTGCCATCCGTCTGATGCTGGCAGAAGTTTATCAGGGGCAGGTTCAGTTGCTGTCAGGCGGTAACAAACAGCTGCAATTGCAAACACCACAAGGCTCCCTGCAACTGGCTTTGCCTGCAACAGTACCGGCAATTTTTACCGGACAGGTTCAGGTACGCCCCCACTTACTGCCAGATGGTCAGCTACAGCTTCAATTACAAACGCAAAGCGCCATGCCAGCAAAGATTAACCTGACGGCAACGCAGGCCAGCACATTATTCAGCCAGCTAAACGGTTCATCTGTCACTACGAATATTCAGCAGAATATTATTCAGGTACCGGTTATTCTGCAGCAACGCGGTAACAACTGGAGCATACAATTACCACAGCAACCGCCACTATCGCTGAGTAAAGAAACAGCAAATACTATCAGCCAGCTGCAACAGCAATATCCACAGGCAACATTACAGGCACAGTTACAATTCAGGACAGGTCAGCCACCGTTTCTGCACCTCACAGTAACAGCTGTTTCACAGCCTCCTGTTCCTGTTAATCTGCCTTTAAGGCAAGCTGAACAACAGCAGCTATTACAACAGTTAAACAGAATACTGCCAGCGGTCACCGTAGAACAAGGCCGTTTTACATTATCTGGTCAGCAGTTTTCTATGCCTCCTCTTCATGCCGCCCAACATGGTGTATATCAGCCTCAATTACAGCAGCATCAGCAACAATGGCAACTATCTTTACAAAGTGCCCCTCAGACCACGCAAATAATACCACGACAACAGGACTTCAACCGGCCAGTACAATTAGTACCGGCAGGAATACAAGCACCACCAATACTGCACAGGCCTGTTCCTCAACACCTGGAGCAGAGTGTTAGTCAGGCATGGCGTAATTTGCTACCTTTGCTGGTACCACCATCCAGGCTGGCCGAATTGCCTGAGCTTCCACCTGCTGCAAACCAGCTTCTGACCTGGGTGCGCCAGAGCCAGCCTGACATCAGCAAAACACCAGCCCCCGCCCAGCTGGCACAACAACTGAACAGCCTGCTGCAATTTCAGCCACTGCAGCCAGCTCCGGCCAGTGCAACAACAGGCGGAGCGATGGCTGTCGTAATACAATTACTGTTAGGACACTTGCTTGGAAGGCAAGCGCCTCCAGCCAGTCAGGCAGCGGCTTTAAATCATAGTCAGCAAGCACAATTAGTCAGCCAGTTGGATCAGCAAAATGCCGGACAATTATTACGGCAATTAGCTACCCAAAGCGGTCAGCTGCAGCACGCCCAGCTTGCAACCCTGGACAATACATCACAACTTCAGCAATGGTTATTACAACTACCTCTTCATCAACAGGGCCAGAGCATCTTCAGTCAACTGCATATTGAACAACGCGAAGCAGAGGGTAAACAAGCTGGTGAGAAAACCCGTCAATGGCAGCTAACAATGAAGTTCGATCTGCAACAGCATGGCCAGTTACTGGCTGTCGTAAAACTGCAGCAACAAGATATGCAGTTACAGCTTTATACAGAAAATCAGCATACGCAGTTTCTGGCCGAAAAATTTATGCCGGTGCTTAAAGACAGATTTAAAATGCAAGGTGTACAGCTGACCCAGACCAGCTGTCAGTTGGGCAAGATACCGGATACACTGCTGCCAAGAGCAAACAGTCTGGTAACGGTAAGAGTCTGAGAGCTTATATATGTCAGAGAAAAAGCCATCAAAATCAGCAACAGCGCTACGTTATGACGGAAAAAAAGCCCCGGTTATTGTAGCGAAAGGTCATGGCCAGCTAGCAGAGGAAATTGTCTCGCTGGCAAAAGAACATGGTGTTCTGATTCATGAAGATGACGAACTGAATAAGCTACTGAGCAAAATGGAACTCGGTGATAGCATTCCACAGGAACTCTACGTTGTCATTGCTGAACTGATCGCATTTTCGTATGTATTACAGGGAAAGTTTCCGGACGACTGGCATAATATCCACCAGCGGATAGATTTAAAAACCTGACCAGTATCCAGGGGCTGCTTATGATTTTCGCTGGTGAAGATTATAAAGCAGCTCAGCTTCAGCCCTTGGCAACTCGCACTCTCGGATAATCTCTTCCAGATCAGCGCCCAGTTCAACCATTTTTACTGCCCGGCTGTAAATTTTAGATTCAGGATCTGCCAGTTCAACGGCCTGTAGTTTCTCTGTCAGCTCATCAAGCCTGGCATGAATATTTTCAATACGGGATTCCAGCGCCAGCACTCTCTGACCCACGCCGATAATCCCTGAGCGTAGTTCTTCTGTTTCAGTCTGGCTCTGACCCAACTGCTGCTGGCTGAATTCAAGCTGACGGCTCAGTATACTTTGCTGGCTGATTTGCTGTTGTATCCGCCGCTGTAGCAGCAGGTACAACACTACAAATAACACACAGCTGATTATAATCTGTATACCAAGCCACCACATGCTGAACTATTCCCTGTATCAGATACTTCTGATTTCTTCCCACTCATCGTCGCTGAGCAGCTTATTCAGATCCACCAGAATCAACAATTCGCCTTCGCGATTCGATACACCCTGAATAAAACGGGCACTTTCGTCAGTTCCGACATTTGGCGCAGTATCAATATCAGACTGCTTCAGATAAACCACTTCGGCCACGCTATCGACCAGAATACCAATCACCTGTTTCTCTGCTTCGATAATAACGATACGGCTGCTATCAGTAACTTCACCACCCGGTAAACCAAAACGGGCACGGGTATCAATGACTGTCACCACATTTCCGCGCAGATTGATAATCCCAAGTACATATTCAGGAGAGCCCGGTACCGGGGCAATTTCGGTATAACGCAATACTTCCTGTACCTGCATTACATTGATACCGTATGTTTCTTCCTGCAGTTTAAAAGTAACCCATTGTAATACGATATCAGCAGCTTCTTTATTTTTGGCTGACTGCGCTGTTAAATTGCTCATATAGGCTCCTGTACGATACTACTGTCCACTTACTGACTAATATCAAGGCCACGGTTCAGTAAGTCAATCATGGCTTCTACATCAACCAGTACACACATATGTTTCTTGATTAAACCTGCCATCCACGGACGCTTACCTTCGGTCTGACGCCACTGTACGTCATCTTGCTCAAGCGCCACAGTATTAATCAGAGTTTCGCAGCTTAAACCCCAGTTGCTGGTACCAAGCATAATAACATATTGGTAATTCAGATTTTCTGCCAGCTGCTGATTATATTTTTCTGGCATTACCCAACGTGCAGCATCTACGACATTAATTTTCTGCTCGCGATACAGCATAACGCCTTTAAACCAGTCTGGCTTACCAAACAGGCTATTAATTGGCTGCATCTGATGAATACCACCAAGCTCTTTCAGAGGAACAGCAACTTTAAGTCCTGCCACACTGAAAAACAGCGCCTGAAAGCGGCCCTTTCTGTAATCTTTCAGAACTGGTTCAACCTTAACTGGTGGCGTAATTGCCACTGCTGCTTCAGGTTTTGGTGTTTCAATAATAACTTCTGGCTGTTTTTGCTGCGGAGGAAGCTCTTTCCTGGCTTCAACGACAGGAGTTGCAACTTCAGTTTTAACAGGAACCGCAGCCTGTGACAAAAGACGGTTTAGCTCACGCTTCTTACTGTCATCAGCCAGAGTATTCTGTGATGCCGTTTCTTCTTCAGTCAGTAAAGCTGCCAGATAATTGCGCATGACTTTCTGGCTGGCCAGCAAGTTACTCATGGCGTTGCTCCGTACCAGGCTGCAGCAGATAAGTCAGCAATGTGTTATATGCGAAGACCCCACGTGATGCAGGGGCAAAAACATTCGGCGGAGTTTGCGCCAGACTGGCATTTCTGAACTGAGTATCGACCGGAATCACTGCTGACCACACCCGGTCCTGATATTTTGCTTTCAGTTCTTTATAAGCTTCCAGAGATGCTCTGGTACGTTTATCGTACATTGTCGGAATAATCGTAAAATTATGTTCTTTCTGATTTGCTGGCCGCATTAGTGCCATTGTGGCAATCATTCTTTCCAGTCCTTTAAGCGCAAGAAACTCCGTCTGAACCGGTATAAGAATACGATCAGCAGCAGCAATAGCATTAACCATCAGAACCCCCATTACCGGAGGACAGTCAAGCAGGACATAATCGTACTCATTTTTAATTTTATGCAGAGCTTTTTTAAGAATCAGCCCCATACCACCTTTATTACCTTCTGAGCGGTCTAATGTCGCCAATGCCATTGATGCAGGCAGAATATCAAGATTTGCCACACCACTCGGACACAACGACTGCAGAATCTCTTCCGGCGTAATATTTTTACCCCGGATAAAAATATCATATACACTGACTTCCAGTTCTTCAGCATCAATACCGAAGTAATACGTCAGTGAAGCATGCGGATCGGTATCAATCAGCAGGACTTTATAACCCCGTTCAGCCAACAGGCCACCCAGCGTTACTGTAGTTGTGGTTTTAGCCACACCACCTTTCTGATTCGCAATAGTCCAAATAACCACTTCAGGGTTCCTGTTGTTTTTGTTGTACTGCATCAGGATTATCCTGACGGGTTGTAATACGAATCCCGCCGCCCGGCAATTCGATAACTCTTATACTGCCATCCTCCTGAGTCAGTTGCTGCAACTGCTCCAGCTGTTTTTTCTGCTGCTCATCATCTTCTGCAACAGATTCTTGCTGCGGCGCTTGATAGCCATAACGGGAAATAGCGATAACGACTTTGCGATTCTCTGCCCGTGCTTGTGGGTTGTCATTCGGCACGGACGGATAATATTGTCCAAAACCTTCAATCGCCATACGGTAGGGTTGAACCCCCATACTCTCCAGTATACGCAGCACGGATGTTGCCCTGGCAACCGACAATTCCCAGTTAGAAGCAAAAACTTCATTATTAATCGGTAGATCGTCAGTATAACCACGAACCCGGACATAATTATTAACGGGCGCAATAATTTCTTCTATTTCTTTCAGTACTGTTCTGGCTGATACGGTAGGAGCGGCACTGCCACTGGCAAACAATAAGCCACTGTTCAGTTCAATTGTCAGCCAGTTATCATCAAGTTCGACTCTGGCTACCCCCTGTTCCATCAAATGAGCCAACGCCTGTGTCAGCTCTTGTTCCAGAGAAATCAGCG
>CAZXTH010000049.1:0-13245 GCA_964643585.1 uncultured Pseudoalteromonadaceae bacterium | reverse complement strand
AGCAGCGCACCGGCGCGGCTACCCAAAACGGTGAAGAAGTGGTGATGGGCACCGTCATGATGCTGATTGGCGAAAACAGCCGTACCGTATCGCACGATGTCGCGATACGGCTGGCCGAAATCAACAGTCAGTTACCCGCGGGCATCAGTACCGAAATCAGCTATAACCGCGAAACACTGGTTAATAAAACCATTGATACCGTTAAGAAAAACCTGTTTGAAGGTGCCATACTGGTTATCGTTATCTTGCTGTTGTTCCTCGGTAATATCCGGGCTGCCCTGATTACGGCCTGCGTTATCCCGCTGAGTATGCTGTTTGCCCTGACCGGTATGGCAGCCAACAAAGTCAGCGGTAACCTGATGAGCCTGGGCGCCATTGACTTCGGTCTGATTGTTGATGGCGCAGTGATTGTGGTTGAAAACTGCCTATTACGGCTGGGGCTGGCACAAAAACAACATGGTCGTTTGCTGTCGTTGCAGGAGCGACTGGATGTGGTGTTCCACGCTACCCGCGAAGTCATTACCCCGGCGGTATTCGGTGTCATTATTATTATGCTGGTGTATATGCCGATTTTTGCGCTGACCGGTGTTGAAGGCAAAATGTTCCGCCCGATGGCGTTTACCGTTATTGCGGCACTGGCTGGCGCGCTGATTCTGGTCCTGACCTTTGTCCCTGCTGCCGTGGCACTGTTTGTTAAAGGTAAGGTTGCCGAACACGATACCCGCATTATGCGTGGGCTGCGCCGCGTTTATCAGCCCTTGCTGAAACTGGCATTGCGCTTCCCGAAAACCCTGTCGCTGCTGGCACTGAGTTTGTTGCTGATCAGTGGCTGGCAAGCCAGCCGGATGGGCAGCGAATTCTTGCCGCAGCTGGATGAAGGAGATATTGCCATGCATGCCATGCGTATCCCCGGCACCAGCCTGACGCAGTCGGTTGATATGCAGAAACTGCTGGAACGGGAAATTGCCGCCTTACCGGAAGTAGAACGGGTATTCTCAAAAGTAGGAACCTCGGAAGTCGCCACCGATCCGATGCCACCCAACGTTGCCGATACCATCGTGATTCTGAAAGAGCGGGAGCAATGGCCGGACACCTCGCTGAGCAAAGCGGCACTGGAAGAGCGTATCCGCGAGATCGCGTTATCATTGCCGGGCAATAACTACGAGTTTACCCAACCGATAGAAATGCGCTTTAACGAGCTGATTGCCGGGGTAAGAACCGACCTGGCTATCCGTATCTATGGTGATGACTTACATCAGCTGGAACAAACCGGCGAGCAGGCAGCCGCCTTACTGGCTACCGTTGCCGGTGCTGTCGATGCCCGCATGGAACAAGCCAGCGGCCTGCCACTGATTAGTGTTACGCCGGACCGTGAACGGCTGGCACTGAGCGGTGCCGATCTTGGCCACTTGCAGCAATTACTGCAAACAGCAGTGTCAGGCCGTGAGCTGGGCTTTATCTATGAAGGTGATCGCCGCTTTACACTGCGTCTGCAACTACCGGAGCAGGTACGACAAGATACCGCCAGCCTGGCACAGGTGCCACTGCAGCTGGATAACAGCAGCAGTCGCCCCGGTTATATTCCGCTGGGCGAAGTGGCCCGGATAGAAGAAACCAGTGGCCCGAATCAGATCAACCGCGAAAGCGGCAAACGCCATGTACTGGTCACCAGCAACGTGGACGGGCGCGATCTGGGCAGCTTTATTCAGGATGTCCGCCAAACCATGCAACAACTGCAACTGCCGGAAGGCTACTGGGTAGAATACAGCGGTACCTTTGAGCAAATGCAATCGGCCAGCGCTCGCTTATCTATCGTGGTGCCACTGACATTGCTGCTGATTCTGGTGTTGTTGTACAGCGCGCTTAACTCGCTGAAAGATGCCTTACTGGTCTTCAGCGGCGTACCGCTGGCACTGACCGGCGGTTTATTCGCGCTGGTGGTTCGCGATATGCCGTTATCGATTTCAGCGGCCGTTGGTTTTATTGCCCTGTCTGGTATTGCGGTGCTGAACGGTATTGTACTGCTCAGCTTCATCCGGCAGTTACAGGCGCAGGGTATCTACTGGCTAACGGCAATAGAACAGGGCGCCTTGTCACGGCTGCGGCCGGTACTGATGACCGCACTGGTTGCCAGCCTCGGCTTTGTACCGATGGCTTTTAACACCGGCACCGGTGCCGAAATTCAGCGCCCGCTGGCAACAGTGGTTATCGGAGGTATTATCTCCTCCACGCTGCTGACACTGATCGTCCTGCCTGCCCTTTGCAAGCTGGTACATCGTGAACGCTCATCAGCGAAAAACGCCACATTGCAAACTTAAGCTTCATATCAGCCAGCCACGTTGTGGCTGGCTTCTCTCAGAGAGCAAGAAGTAAAACCAATAACACAGCGCTTAATCTCAAATATATGCTTATTTATAAGCTTTCGCCTGCGCATCCCGAAGAGCTTCCTGAGTCATAGCAAATGCAATACCACGGCGTAATCCCATACGCCAACGGTCTAGGTGACGTTGTTCAACTTCACATGGCACCTGCTTACAAAGGTTATTATTTTCTGCCGAAACCGACTCAAACCAGATTTTATCCACTGAATAAAAAATATTTACTCTGACTCTATATTCTTTATGGTCAAGTAAAGCCTCTATTTTACCCGGGTTTTCATTTAGCACTGCCCATCCATATTGAACCATTCCCTTTTTAATAATTTTCTCTGGTTCAGTAATATAAGGTTGGATATGGAAAGGATCATCATAGAGCGTATATGCCTGAGAGGATGTACTCAAAATCACAGCTGATAACAACAATGCAATAATACTAGTATTAAAACTCATCATTCCCCCTATCCGTTAATCTTAAGTGCAGCTTTTATCTGCCTTACCAGTGATACATTATATTTATAGTAATTACCGTGTGTTTTGTAGCAGTAGCTGCTGTCTATCAATTTTTCACACCTGTAATCATTTAAACCGCCAGCATACTTAATTTGTACAGCCTCATCGTTATACTCTATACGGTGAAAGATCGTATGCCCTTTATAATCCCATCGGGCTAATATATAACCTTCTCCTTCCTCTTCCATAACCCAAGCAGCCCCTTTGGTATTTAGCATGCCGATTAGGATTGAAAGCCGTGCTTTTGCCGCATTTCCGCTTAAGTTAGGAATCAGATCATAGACATCACGCATTTTCGATTCAGAGGCCATTCCCTTACCAAGTTTCTGATAAACAAAAGGCTCAGGTGCAGCAGTCATATCAAACGCAGCCAAACTGAGTATGGCCAGAATAGTAGTTTGTATCAGTAGTTTTCGCATGCGTGCTCCTTCTACACAGCAAAAAATAAAGCGCCGTTTTAACGGATAACATTTCGTTGGTCAAGTAAAAATACTGTGAAAAATATCCAATTAAAAATGGTTCACTGGCGCTTCTTCTTTCACCGCGATGGTGAATTATCGCCAACCACTGATATTATTATGTGGCTGGCAGTATCAAAACAGACGATTTGGTGATTAATATTGATTGCCCGCAGAAACACTTTCCTAATAATGTAAAGCCGCGAGTTAAGCTGCCATTTAAGGATATTTTCTGTCAGGTGTTATTTTCGGGTTGTCCCACTGGCCAGCTTAACTGCAATTGCAGTTCTTGCGCTGTACGCTGCAAGCTTAGCTGTAAACCAGCCTGCTGGCATAAACGTTGTACAATCCCGAGCCCCAGACCATAGCCCTGACTATAGCGTCCTTTGGCAAACAGTGCGGTGATATCTTCCGGCGTTGTTGCCGGTTCAAACGGGTTTGTTATTGATAACATTCCAGGTTCGATACAGATTTTAATGCAGCCTTCACTGCTATGGCTGAAAGCATTTTGCAGCAGATTGGTCAGGATCATTTGCAAAATTACCGGATTAGCCAGTAGCCGTACCTGACTATCGGCCTGTAAATCCAGCTCCAGCGTTTTATACTGAAACTGCGGGGCCAGTTGCAAAATCAGTTGTTCCAGCAAAGCTGCCAGCCGTATGGTTTCAGTCTGTCCTGACTGCTCTTCACGCGACAACGCCAGCAAAGTGGTAATCTGCTGGTTCATTTGCCGGCAGCTTTGCTGGATTTGCAGTAATCGTTGCTGCTGCTCTGGGGTGCCATGATCGGTCAATAACAACTCACAACTGCTCTGAATAACGGCCAGCGGAGTACGTAGTTCATGGCTGGCATCACGGCTGAAAGCCCGCTCGCGGGTAATAAATGCCTGTACCCGTTGCCAATAGTCTTCCAGAGCCTTAGCCAGCATACCGATTTCATTGTCAGGAAAACCAGCCGCCATGCCATTGCCCAGCTTTTCCTGCTCTACCAGCTCCGCCAGTCGGTTGAGTGGCCGGGTTGCCCGGCGGGCCAGCCATAATCCCATTAATAACGCGGATACCACCATCAGTAACGTTGTAATGGCATACAACAGCAGCATATCGTTACGCAGAGGGCGTACTACCAGTTGCTGGCTAACTTCAGTTACCAACCACACCTCGGAATCGTGTGCAGGATGCTGTAACCTAATCAAATGATAATGCCGCCCTTGCTGGCCACTGTATTCCGTGCGTTCGGTGCCGGGTTCAAATACCTGCTGTAAATCAGACGGAAATTCAGCCGAACTCAGGTAAAGTTGTATCGAAGGGGACAATGGCGTTGATAGCGCCGGTAATGCTAACTGGCGCTGCTTTTCATCCCGCAGTTGATGAAAAAAGAATTGATCTTCTACCGCATACACGAACACCAGATTTAAAAAACTGAACAACAGCGAGCTAAATAACGCTAATGCCAGAAAAGCCCACAAAATACGCTGCCGCAAACTATGGCGTGCAATACCCATGTTATTCGCCCTCCGGCACAACCAGTTTAAAACCAATGCCATATATCGTCTGCAACATGGCGCTGGTAAAGGGTTTATCCAGTTGCTGGCGTAACAAATAGATATGCGCCCGTAAGGCATCAGAATCCGGTGGATCATCGCCCCATAACTGATAGCTGAGTTCAGAACGGCTGACGATGGCCGGGCTGGCTTCTGCCAATAACTGCAGAATACGAAAACTGACAGCATGCAAATCCAGCAATTGCCCGTTGCGCCACGCCAATTGCTGCGCCCTGTCCAGTTGCAATGGCCCCAGGGTTAATGAGGTTTCCACCGGCCTGAAACGACGGCATAGCACCTGGCAGCGGGCTTCCAGTTCGGCCAGTTCAAAGGGTTTGGTCAGGTAGTCATCGGCTCCGGCGGCAAACCCTTGCAACTTGTCTTCAAGGCTGTCGAGAGCCGTTAGCATCAATACCGGTAAACGCTTTGCGGCCAGTTGTTGTAATTGCTGACATAACTGGCGGCCATCAGCATCCGGCAGCATTAAATCCAGTAGCAGTACATCATAACTATGCTGGCTAACCAGTTGCCTGGCTAACCTGCCATCACTTGCATAATCGGGCTGGTGGCCTGCAGCCATCAGATAATCGATGATATTGGCTGCCAGTATCTGCTGGTCTTCTACCAGCAGAATACGCAGGCCCGGAGCAGTATGCTTAGTGGTCACCCTGTTTTTCAGCCTTATCCAGTAATGCCTGGGCAGTTTGGGAATCTGGCTGTTGTTTTAACACAGCCTGAGCCAGTGCAACAGCCCGCGGGGCATTTCCCTGCTGCAACTGTCCTTCTGCCAGTGCCAGTAAAAAGCGCGGGTCCTGAAAATACGGGCTTGCCAACTCCATAACGTCAATTGCCTGCTGGCGTTGTTGATCATGCTCGGCAAACTGCTGATAGTAATATCCCCAGATTGCAACCAGAGGAATATCTGTTGTTACTGCGTCCAGTTCCGTTGCAACAGGCTTACCTGCCAGTAGTTGCTGGATTAACATCACGGCGTGTTCATCCGGGTAAGGTTGCCTTGCCTGTAATGGCAGACCCAGCTGCTGCACAATGGCTTCAACTACTGCCGGAGTGGAATACGGGTTCTGCCCGGTAATCAGTAAACCGTCCTGTACCGTCATTGGCAACATAGGTTCAGCCTGCTGATAATCTGCTCCGGCTGCTATCATGGCGTCCTGCAATAAGTAGGGATAGAGTTCGATCATTTCCTTAGCAAACATCTTTTCTTCAGTGTTACTGAAACCTGCGACTTTACGGCCTTGCAGCACTGAATTACCTTTTGCATCACGTATCTGTAGTAATGCTGCCGGGCCATGGCACACTGCCGCTACCGGCTTTTGTTGCTGTAGCATCTCCTGCAAAAGTTGCTGTAACGGCTGGTGTTCTGCCAGATCAAACATCGCGCCCTTACCCCCCAGCACCAATACCGCTTTATAATCACGGGCATTAACGTTGCTCAGCTTTTGGCTGTCGGCCAGTAATTGCATAGCATAGCTGTCTGCCAGTGTTGCCTTGTTGTACGGCTTCTCACTACTGTATTTATCGCTTTCAACCTTGCCACCGGCAGGGCTGGCAAGCTCTATCGTCAGCGGATACTGGCTCAGCAGTTGGTAAGCCATGGCAAATTCATCAAACTCCAGCCCGGGCCGGGTGTTATCCTCTGCGACACCATAGCTGCTGGCAATCAGTAGCACTTTATCCTTGCCTGGTTCGGCGGCCTGTACACCACTTACCGCCAGTAACGCACAACCGGCCAGTAATAGCCGTTTGCCACCATTCACAATTGTTTGCATCATGTTTGCTCTCTCCACATTGAGTATTCCTGCTCAGCGTGCCAGAGAGAATGTCAACGCGGCGTCAAATCAGAAAAATACCTTATTAGACGCTTACGGAGTTGTTACCCCATACATAGAGTAAAATGGGTACCCCATCATCAAACAGCTGTTCTGCCAGTATTGCACCTGCTTTTTCCAGCACCCGTTGCGACGCGATATTTTCAGGATACACAGTGGCAATAATCCGCTGTAACTGCCATTCCTTGCTGCCATATGGCAACAAAGCAGAAATCACTTCGGTGGCAACACCTTGGCCCCAGCAGGTTTTATTAAAAGCGTATTTCACTTCCGGTTCCGGTTGATTTCCCGGATGGACCAGCCCGCAAAAGCCAATAACATTACCGGATGCTATTTCTTCAACGGCAAACATGCCGTAACCACGGCGGATATAATTATTACTGGTGACATCCAGCCATTTAACACAGTCTGCGTAACTGAGTGGATTACCATCACCAACCAGTCGTACAGTTTCAGCATCAGAGTACACCGTAAAGATCTGTTCAAGATCGGTTTCTTTCCAGTACCGGCAGCGATAACGAGCCGTCTTAAATAACAGTTTATCCATTATGTGCTTAGTGTGAGTGGTATGCCGCAGATTATCGGCTGTCAGGAAATGGCTGGCAAGCTGCTCAGTAGAATCAGGCAAGTGCTTAAGAATATCGTTCTACCAGCTTTCCCTATTGTGCTGCCATGCTGCTTCTTACAACATTAACAGGAGAAACAATATGTCAGATACTCAGCCAAAAACCTGGTTTATTACCGGAGCAGCCCGCGGATTAGGGCAGCAGATTGCCAATGCAGCGCTGGCAGCAGGAGATAACGTCGTTGTTACCGGACGTAACCTCAGCCAACTGCAAACCACCTACCCACAACATGAGCGATTACTGGCGCTGCAACTGGATGTCTGCAACGCACAACAGGCAGAACAGAGCGTAAAAACTGCTTTTGAGCATTTTGGCAGCCTGGATGTGCTGGTAAATAATGCCGGTTACGGCCAGTTGGGGCTATTTGAAGAAATTGCAGCCCATCATATTCCTCAACAGTTCGACACTAATCTGTTCGGGCTCATGGCGGTAACCCGTGCTGTCCTGCCTTATATGCGCCAGCAACGCAGCGGCCAGATTTACAATATTTCCTCTATCGGCGGAGCATTGGGTTTTGAAGCCGCATCCGTTTACTGCGCAACAAAGTTTGCTGTAGAAGGTTTTTCAGAAAGCCTGGCGCCAGAAGTAAAACAGTTTGGTATCAGTGTCACCATAGTACAGCCCGGTTTTTTCCGTACAGACTTTCTGGATAGCAGTTCTGTTCGTTACGGTGACCTGCAACTGGCGGACTACCAGGCTTATTCGGAACAGGTTAACGGCTTTTACAAACAACATAACCATCAGCAAGCAGGTGATCCGGCCAAACTGGGGTTGGCACTAGTAAAACTATCGGCCCTGAAACAACGCCCGTTACGTTTTGCTGCAGGTACAGATGCCTTGCAGTATCTGGGCAATGCCTATCAGGCCAGATTGCAGGAATTACAGCAATGGGCAGAGTTATCAGCCAGCACCGATATCAGCAGTTAAACGGCCTACAGAAATGAGGAGCCAGCTTAATGTTAACCAGAAAAGCACTATATCTGCTCGCAACACTGGCTGCCGGTATCAGCCTGTATGCTGGCAGCACAGAATCGTGTCATGCTTCGGAGGCAGAAAAAATGACAACACCATCCCATCAGTATACGGGCATGTGGGTAACTGCTGACGGTTATATCCGCCATCAGTTATTAGCTGACGGGCGTTATACTGAACAACGTGGCAACCGGAAAAACGCCTATCAGGGAGATTACTGGATCACCGGCAATCATATTGAATACCGCGACGATACCGGCTTTACTGCAGATGGCGACTTTATTGACGGTGTGTTGCACCATGCAGGGATGATCCTTTACCGGGAAGAACCTGCACCGCCAAAACACTAAGCCCAACAGACAGGAAACCACACAAATGACCGATTTAACCGCCAGAGCCCGTGAATTAGCCGGTTTGATGCAGCAGTATTATCAAACTGATGGCATTCATCAAACCCGGATTCCACGCCTGTCGGTTATTCGTGCATCTTCCCCAACCGAGCCGGTGCATGCCGTACATCAGCCCGCAGTATGTATTGTGGTGCAGGGTGCTAAAAAAGTGATGCTGGGCGAGCAGATTTTTAATTATGACAGCGCCCGTTATCTGGTTATTTCAGTTGATGCCCCCATTTCCGGCCAGATAACTCAGGCCAGCCCAGACGAACCTTATTTATGCCTGCGGCTGAATCTGGATTTAAAAATCCTCGGAGAACTGTTACTGGATATGCCTGCACCATCAAAGCAGCATAACAGTACGGTATATCGCGGCGTCGGTATCAGTCAGGCATCGCCAAGATTGCTGGATGCCGCTATCAGGTTATTTTCATTGCAGGAGAAGCCCGGCGATATAAACATTCTGGCGCCGCTGGCTGAAAAGGAAATCATCTACTGGCTGATGAAAGGCGAGCAAGGCATGGTGTTGCAGCAACTCAGCAATGCAGACAGTCGCCTGAGCCAAATCAGCAAAGCCCTGCAGCACATAAAAAGCTCTTTTAAGCAGCCATTTAATATGGACGAACTGCTGGCACTTTGCAGTATGAGTTCTGCCAGTTTTTTCCAGCATTTTAAAGCTGTTACCAATATGACACCGCTGCAATACCAGAAACAACTGCGTTTGCAGGAAGCTCGGCGGCTGATGGTACTTAGCGAACGGGATATCACCAGCGCTGGATACGAAGTGGGTTACGAAAGCCAGTCACAATTCAACCGAGAATACCACCGACAGTTTGGCCTGCCACCATCAAAAGATCTGGAGCGCCTTAAGCTACAAACGCCATTTGAACAGCTTTTGTTATAACCGCTCAGCAGCCTATTCTGTATATCCAAAATAAAAACCCCGCACAGTGCGGGGTTTCAAATACTCTCCTTTACAGAAACAAAGGCAGGTATTTTTCAGAACGGAATATCGTCATCAAAATCAATTGATGGTTCTGCTGGCGGGCGCTGCTGGTTCTGGTTATAACCACCCTGTTGCGGCTGTGCAGCCGGGCGTTGCTGGTAACCGCCTTGTTGTGGCTGTGAATAACCACTGCCCTGAGGCTGTGAGTAGCCGCTGCTTTGCTGAGGAGCGGCAGGTTGCTGATAGCCACCAGCTTGTTGCTGTGGTGCTCTTGGTTGTTGCACCGGCTGCGCCATAGACTGCCCTGGCATATTGCCTTGTCCCTGGCCATCACCACGGCCATCAAGCATTTGCAGATCGTTAGCAATAATTTCTGTAGTGTAACGCTCAACACCTTGCTGATCCTGCCATTTACGGGTTTTCAGGCGGCCTTCAATATATACTTTCGAGCCTTTGCGTAAATATTCACCGGCAATTTCTGCCAGACGCTGATAAATCACTACCCGGTGCCATTCAGTTTGTTCTTTACGCTCGTTGGTTGCTTTATCTGTCCAGCTTTCTGAAGTAGCAACTGTGATATTTGCAACGGCACCGCCCTGTGGCATATAACGCACTTCCGGGTCATTACCCAGGTTACCAATTAAGATGACTTTGTTAATTCCACGCGCCATGCGAGTATCTCCTAAATTTATGGGTTGACGGCGGCAACCAGCGACTGCGCCTGTTCCTGATCAAACTGCTGTGCACTAACTTTCAGATAACAACGCTGCTCAGATAAAAGTATGGTTACTTCCTGCACACCAGGCAACGCGCTTAATTGCCGGGCCAGTGCATCGGCTTCAGTTTCTGAATGTAGTGTAACAGCATAGGATAGTCGCTGGGACCGGGCAGGCACTGCCATTGTCCGAGTGAGTATCAGCCATATTAAACCAATAACTGCCAGCACGGCAAACACCATTCCGTTTCCGTAATGTTGTGCTACATAACCGCCTAAAACACCACCAACGAAAGCACCGAGGAACTGGCTACTGGAGTAAATACCCATTGCTGTTCCTCGCTGCCCGGCCGGGGCAACACGGGAAACCAGCGCAGGCAGGCTGGCTTCCAGAAAATTGAAACCGGTAAAAAAAATCAACAGTGCAACAACCAGTACCGGCAAATTAGTTGCCCAATATGCCAGCAACATACTGCTAATCAGCAATGCCACTGCCAGCAGAAAAAAGCCTTTTTCCTGCTCACGGCGCATCGCAATAATCATCATCGGCACCATCAGGCAAAATGACAGCAGTAATACCGGCAGATAAACAAACCAATGGTTGTCGGCAGCCAGTTGATAAGCATTCAGTTGCTTGGGTAATACGACAAAGCTGGCAGTCAGCATCAGGTGCAGCAGAAAAATCCCCACATCCAGCCGTACTAACTGTGAATGCCGCAGAATCTTACCTAACGCTGCAGGAGCAGCCAGCGTTTCAGCTGCCGGAGCCCGGCTGACACTGGCAGGCACTACAAAGGCCACCAGCGCCATAGCACAGACCGCCAGTATCGCCGTAAACCAGAATATGGCGCTGAGCCCATTCCATTTGGCAATCAACGGCCCCAGCACCATAGCTACAGCAAAAGATAAACCGATACTAGCGCCGATGGCCGCCATGACTTTCGGACGCTGTTCTTCACGGGTTAAATCGGCAGCCAGCGCCAGCACTGCACCGGCAATAGCGCCAGCACCCTGCAATACCCGGCCCAGCGTTACCATATAAACAGATTCCGCCAAAGCGGCAACTACAGAACCAATAGCAAACAACGCCAGTCCGCCAAGCATAACTTTATGGCGACCATAGCGGTCTGATAACCAGCCCATCGGAATTTGTAAAATAGCCTGTGTCAGGCCATAAGCACCTATGACCAGACCAATCCATAACGGGGAAAAACCATCCAGCTCTGCACCATATAATGCAAATACCGGCAGCAGCATAAACAACCCCAGCATCCGGGTTGAGAACACCAGAGCCAGTGCCACAGCGGCGCGTTTTTCCAGAGAGTTCAGTTGATGCATTACTCGGACAACCACTCAAAAATCAGCGCGGCAGTGTAACACAAAGGTGCGGTCGAGTAACTGTGTGTTCTGTCCGAATACCAGAACTTTGATTGTCTGAACGAGACTATGGCATAAAATATTCTGGTGCTCTCACAGCCTGCCTAAAACAGCCAGACTCCGTGATACAGGTGGGCAAAGGCAGAGAGCCGAAGCACTTCATACATAGATATATTGTTATCTGTCATTGAATTCAGATACCAATTTAACAGTATTTATCCGCCACATCTAAAGCAATAATACTTACCTCCACAGATATATTGCTCTTTCCGATCTGGAGTACCCACTGGCGGCTTACTGGCTGGTATCAGGTAGTAAACGGCTCGTTCACCAGCATTGACCCCGAGGGATTTTTTATGACGACAAAAACAGTAGCACTGCAGCAATGGTTTTCTCTTTCATCCCTGCGACGTGCTTGCCAACACGGCGAGCCAGCGCTGTATGCCTTGCTACGTATTGTCTTCGGTATTGTACTGTTCACTCACGGTCTTCCCAAAGCACTCGGTATATCGCATGGTTCTATGGCCGACCCGATGGCAGGCTCGATTAACCTTATTCAGAACGTGATGGGGTTACCATTTGCCACACAACTGGCTTTCCTGGTTATGCTTCTGGAAACTGGCGGAGCTATCCTGCTCATATTTGGCTTTTACACAAGAGCAGTTGCATTGCTTGTCGCTTTGGAAATGGCAGGAATTTGCTATGCCCTAGGGCCAACCTGGCCGTGGATTGACCGCGGCATCGAGTTTCCTGTATTGATGGGGTTTCTGGCGCTCTACATGGTGGCACGGGGTGGCGGAGCTTATGCACTGGATACTCGTCTTACTGCACATAAATGACGCCCTATACAGCCATAAACTCAGCAGCTATAAATCAAGGGCTTCCCGTTACACACTGTTGGCTACGACGGTGAAACAACGCAACTGACAGCAGTAATAACGCCAGAGGCAGCAGGCACAGATAAAATGCAGTTTGCCCGCTGAAACGGGCAAAGGTGAAACCGGTGATCATCGAGCCGGTAGTGCCACCCAAAGCAGAAAACACCACAATCAGCCCGGTCATCGGTGCATGGCGGTGTACCGGCAGGGCGGTCAGTACGGCCGAATTAATTACCGGATATATCGGTGCCATAAAAAGGCCTATCAGCGGAAACAGGTAAGCAGCCAGCGGTGCAGTCCACAGAGTTACCTGCTCTGGCACAACAACATCATGGGTTAACGGCATACTCAGCAGGATCAGCAAGGCCATAGCTACCAGACAAACATTAACCAGCAGATACCATGAGATATAACGCAACACCACGCCCGCCAGTAGCCGGCCAAGCGCCAGGCTGGCAGCAAAAATACTGGTCAGCTGAACACTAAGATGATTAGGCAACGACAACACCTGGTTATTAAAAGTAGGCAGCCAACTGCCAATACCTTGTTCAATCAGTACATACAGAAAAGCAGACAACACAAATACAAACACCAGTGGCCGGG